>NZ_JAAHIG010000500.1:0-5650 GCF_010692305.1 Moorena sp. SIO4G3
GGTGTGGGTGTGTGGAGTGGGGGAGAGGGGGAGATGGGGGGATGGGGGGATGGGGGGAGGGGGAGATGGGGAGATGGGGAGATGGGGAGATGGGGAGATGGGGAGATGGGGGGAACCACCTCAGGTTGTCGCTGCATCCGTTGTGGAAAATTATTCCCACACTCCCGACTCCTTTCTAAATTATGGATTTAACGGCTAAACTAGTTATTTTCCATGGCTCAATCTTCACTACTTTTCCATCAGATGATGGTTCTGATAAACTCACAGGTCTTTCCAATAAATCAACTGGGTGAACTACTTTTAATCCCAAATCACTCACCAAGGATAAATTTGCTGACTCCCCATGAGATTCATAACACCTGAGAATCCATTGATCAGGGATATCTTCGGATTGTTTAAGTGCCATCAAAATTAGAGTCTTGGCTGACAAGTTTAATAGTTGTCCGGTTGATGGTAAAGAAGGTTGACTATTATTACTGAGATTATTACTGACAACAGAACTATTGGCGGGAGACCAAAGTAAGCCTAATAATGGTAAGTTAAGTTGGTATGCTAGCTTAACTGTATCTGCAGAACGCCAACTGCCTTGATGAGGATACAGAGCATAGGTGAATTGGTGGATGCCTTGATCAGCTTCAGGATCGGGCCAAGTGGGAGAGCGAAGCAATGTTAGACGTAATTGGGAAGCCTGGGCATCATAACCGTATTTGCAATCATTGAGCAAACTGACACCATAGGTTTGATCACTCAAGTCTGCCCAACGCAGAGCAGGTACTTCCCATTTAGCTTGCTCAGCAGGGGTTTGGGGTCTAGTAGAACGTTGAATTACTCCACAAGGCATCTCATAGGACACATAATCGGCCTCAATGGCTAATGGAAAAGCAGCTTTGACTAATACATGGCGTTCCTGCCAGTCTACGGTAGTGGCAATTTTGAGCACTGGAGATTCCGCTGAGAGGATATAGTCCTGACAAAATTGCGATCGCATCAGCTGACGCACCACTCGCAAACGCTGACGCAATACTCCCGTTTCAATCCACTCGATCCCGATCAGCTCAGTGCTCGGCAAAGGATGGTCAGCATAATTTGGGTCTATATTCCATGCATCCCAATATTGACCACTATCCTCGAAAGCTTGTAGCTGATTTCCAAGACCACTAAGCACTTCCCGCTGATTAACCTGATCGAAGACACTACTCAACTCTCCAGTTTCTCGGTCTACCACTACTCGTAGGTATTGATTCTCTAACACGAAATCTTCAATCGGGAGTTGGGAATCGGGAATTGGGAATCGGGAATCGGGAGTCGGGAGTCGGGAATCGGGAGTCGGGAATCGGGAATGGGGAATCGGGAATCGGTTACTGGGAGGTAGCTCTATGGTCAAGTGCTCAGTATTGCTGCACAACCAAAAAACACGATATCCTACCGAAGGAATATTACTGGCTAGAAACAGCAATTCTATTTGAGAATAGTAGAGATTGTCATTGTTATTGTCATGCTTTTGGATGTGCTGGGCTTGATCGTGCTTAACTTGAGAGACTATCTTTTCCCCAAAACAGTCATACACTTCCCATTCGATTGACCCGACCGGTAAAGACACAGGTAAAGTAACAGCTAAAGAAACAGCAATTACTTCTGAATGCTGCCAATTGAGAGGATTAAAGACAATAATGGCTTGAGCATTAGGTTTCGGTGGTGGTGGCAGGGTGATCTTGGATGCGATCGCATTTAATGATTCCTCCAATATCTCCCCCGTCAACTGCTCGACTTCCTGCCAAGCCTGATTAGCGTCTACAAAGACTTCCGGAATCGATGTTCCTGGTAAGATGTCGTGGAACTGATTAAATAACACCTTTTTCCAGGCTTCCTCTAGTTCAGTCTTAGGATAAGCTTGTCCTGTCGCAATGGTTTTCAGGGCTGCAAACAGTTCTGCTTGGTACAATAACCCCTCACAACGACGTAGATAGCGCTTTTGGTCAGCGTGAGTGGTATAGCAACCCCGATGGAATTCTAGATAGAGTTCATCATTCCAGACCGGAATCTCTTTAGTGGTTTGGCTTTGGCCTTTCCCCCCTCCTTTAATTTCTTCTCCCCTCACACTTGCGACACTTGCGACACTCTGTGTAAGGTTGGTTGGAGTTAAAGCTTGAAGGTTCTCAATACAACCTGCAACCTTGGCCAAAAGGCCACGCTTCGCGAACAACCTGCTAACCTTGGCCAAAAGGCCACGCTTCGCGAACAACCTGCTAACCTTGGCCAAAAGGCCACGCTTCGCGAACAACCTACTAACCTTAAACAAATACTCACTGGCCGTGGTAAATTCCAGCTTTGGGAAGAATGGGGATTTCTGCCAACGCCTTGCTACTTGTAACATATCGCGAGTCGGACCACCGCCATGATCTCCGACACCAGGTAACCAAAATGCATCTTTGAGTGAGGTTTGAATTTCCCAATCAATGGCGTAGCTTGCCATAGTAATGGGATTTGTATCCATAACACCAGCAACGTTAGGGGGAGACATCAGGCTGAAAATTTGGCTGCCATCGGGAGACTGCCACCAGAAAGCACCATAGGGAAATTTGGTGGTATCGTTCCAGTGCAGCTTCTGGGTCACGAAGTAGTCAATTCCACCCTGTTTGAGTAATTGAGGTAGTTGCCAACAGAAGCCAAAACTATCGGTTACCCATGCTACAGTCGTTAACTGACCGAAGGTTTTCTGGACGTAACGTTGAGCATAGAGGATTTGTCGGACAATTGATTCACCATCAATTAAATTTAATTCTGGTTCTACCCACATCCCTCCCACAATTTCCCAACGACCAGCAGCTACTTGTTGTTTAATTGCTTTAAATAAATCAGGCCGATGCTGTTCTATCCAAGCATAAAGGGCAGGGGTGGTATGGCAAAAGGTGAAATCTGGAAATTCTTGCTGTAGCTTTAATACTGATTCAAAGGTACGCACAGCTACGTCCCAGGTCTCGCTCACTGGCCATAGCCAAGCCAGATCAAGGTGAGCATGACCTAGCATTTGGATAGAGTTTTGACTATTTTGAATTCTGAAGTTTGAATTCTCAATTGTACTGAGTTGTTGGCGCAATCGGGTAAGCGATCGCATAAATTCTGTCGGCTGTGACACCATTTCCCAATCAATCTCAGCCACAGCCTTAGCTAGAGTCCCTAATTGTTCTGGTTCAAAACTAGCGCTATACTTTTGTAAGACAGTCAATTCATCAGCTACAAAGCCTGGATCGATATCATCATTGGTGGCTTCGTAGAGGATTTGCGATCGCATTAATCCGCCGATATCATGACCAGGACTAACCAACCTTAGGGCTACAGCAAACTCTTCCCCTGGCACTACTGTTGAATTTAACAGCATCCGTGTGGAGGAATCAAACAAATCCCCCTCTTGTAGGAGCTGACCGTTGACAAAAATCTGAGCCGATTCTGCCCACCAGGTCAATACCAAACGTAATCCTAAGCCCGATAAAGGATAGCGCTGCAAATCCTGGGGCACTAGGAATCTTTGACTCAACCAGATCACTTGTCTGCCAGCAGACCAAGTAATGTAATCCTTTTCATTGCGTTGAGCTATTGACCAATTCTCCCAGGTCTGTGGTTGAGTGGCCACAGGGTAAGGAATATCTCCGTTACAGTATCGCCAACCCTGCTGAACATTGGCTTGAGTTAAAGCACGGAGTTTTGCGATCGCATCATTAATACCATCAATAATCTTAATCTGATCCATTCGGTTGACAGCGGTTTTGAATGCTTCCCCCACCTGCGTTCTCGTGGTGGGGGTGTCTTTCTTAATTACAAGGTTTTATCCCTCGCGATAGGCGGCATTCTCGCGCCTGCTGCCAGGACTTTTGCGCTTACTATTCCCCCAAGTCGTTGTCTTGATGCAATAGCGAGTGGGGGAAACCCCCAAGACCGTAATGGTGCGTTTTCCGCATTAAGAATTAAATTCGCCACGGGTCGCACCTCTGCATCGCTTCCGCTATGGGGCAATTCTAAGAAACTTTTACCTAGAGTCTGACGTATATAAACCGACAGAGCGAGGAAAAACAGGTTTGTTTTCCCTGGCGTTGAGAGGTCGTGCCTCTAGGTTGCTCAGAATCTTGTTCTGTCCTTTGCCGTACCGCTCAAGCTACATTAATTATAACACAATTTTTTGTTCCTTGACCCCCACCTGAACGAGGTGGGGGAATGCGTCACAAAATCTGTTCAATTTGGTGAGGTAGTTTCGTTCTGGGAGGGAGCAGGGAGCAGGTAATAGGGAATAGGAAATAGGGAATAGAGAAACAATGCTGTGTACCTGATCAACTAGTCTTCATTGAAATTCTCTTGTTATTAGAGTAGGGGAGAGGATTTGACCTTTTTTTTGATAACGGAATAATATTCAATTTTAAATAAGCAACAGGTTATCATTAATTTGTTATTTGTGCTTTATTGACAGTTATAGCGCTACGCGCAAGGCAAGAGGCATGCATGCTAGAGGCAAAAGTTGACTACAACAGCTTTTGAGCTTGTATCAATGTCAAACAGCTTAATGGGTAGCGCGATCAGCGCTAGCCGTCAACTGTCAACCAATAACCAGTTCCTGGTATAGATGTAGCTTAAATGTCTATCAGGCTGATAAGCGCGTTTGTATTTGAGATGTAAACCTAAAAGGTCTTTTTTTATTGGACAATAAAACTGAGGCTTTATTTGCCCTCTTGCCTATTGCTAGCATGCCTATTGCCTTTTTTGCCAATTCGTTTGTTTACAACCTAGATACAAACGTGCTTAGCTAATCCCTCACCCAAACAATAACCATCATGTCTTCCCCTGCCAAAGGTCCCTATCGCAGTAGATTGTTTAACTTTATCAATCGACAATCTCAACGGTTTGCTGACCAAATTCAACGTACAATACGCCATTTAAAGGTTGCAGGGGTATGGGGAGGACAAATTTTACTTTATCCGGTGTACCTGCTGGTGCAAGCTAGTTTATCCGCTGGGCGTCAAATCTCTTCTTCGGTAAAAGCTGGATTGCCCCAATTAAGGACATTTAACCACACCCAGCCCCAAGAAACACCGCCAGAAGCAGATACAGCAATTCAGCGAGTTTTACAAGAGTTGAACCTTGGCAAGTTTACCCTTGAACTTGATCTAGAGAACCTAAAACCGTCGAACGGACAACCTGTAACCCTCAATAACGGGCAACCTATCCTAATCGAACGGCAAAGGGGAACATACCTAAATAACGGGCAACCTGTAGTAAGCCTAAATAATGGGCAAGCTGTAACCCCAGGACAATGGGCAACCCCAAATCAAACCCCAGCTCAAACCCCAACCAATGAGCATATGCTGATTCAGGGAGTAGCTTGTTTATTGGACAACAGGGGTCTAGTGCTGGTGACAGTGGAAAATCAAATTCTGGATATATTGACACCCCAGCAGCAGCAAAAACTAACATCCAGAATCAGCTGGGAGGTGGCTGACTTACTGCGTAAATGGCGTTTAGCCCACTCGTTAGAGTTCTTACACTGAACTGAGAGGATATCTCCCAAGTTTTTTGATACTGAATTTTGCCCCCCTAGCCCCCCAACTTTGGGGGGAACAAGAGTCAATTTGCTTCTAAAAGTCCCTTCCGGTGCGCTTTCCAA
>NZ_JAAHIG010000501.1:0-5645 GCF_010692305.1 Moorena sp. SIO4G3
AGTTTCTGGAAATATTAGCAAGAACAAAACGAATCCCTTAGAACGCGAACGCCGGGATAAATCCCGGCACGCTCGCTTTCCACTCAATAAATTAAGTGGCTAACTCTCGCTTGATGTTTTTCTGTTTTTGCTCAATCCTAATGGTATTGTTTTCGGAGCCAATTCCCAATTAGATGTAGCTGGTTCCTTTGTCGGAAGTACCGCTAATAGTATAGTTTTTGGCAATGGCAACGAGTTTAGTGCTACCAATCCCGAAGAGCCGCCCCTTTTAACCATTAACATTACTCCTGGATTGCAGTATGGCCAAAATCCGCCTCAGCCGATCGTAAATGCTGGCAATTTAGCTGTGGGACAGGGACAGAATGTCACCTTAGTCGGTGGGAGTGTGATTAGCACTGGGGATATCCTAGCACCAGGGGGTGAGATTAATATATTAGCGGTTCCTCGTGAAACCTTAGTGCAGTTGGGGCAAGCTGGACAGATTTTGACACTATCGACCCCAACGGTGCCATTAACACCATCAGATCCGGCCTCTGTCACAGAATTTTTGAGCAGTTTGGACCATGACACCGGCGTAACAGTTGCCAGTGACGCTCAGGTAATACTTACCGATTCTGGTACCCAAGTGCCAGTTGCTCCAGGAACCGTGATTATCTCTGGGAACCTAAACGCTGCCAATTTCTCTCCAGGAGAAACTGGAGGCAAAGTAACGGTATTAGGGGATCAAGTGGGCTTGTTTGAAGCTCAACTCAATGGTGGCAGCAATGTCACTATCACTACTGGCAGCACAGGCAATCAGGAAGGAAATATCACTGCAGATGGCTTTGGGATTACCAAAACTACAGAAGGGGAAGTCACTCTAAGTTTGCAAGCGGCCAATGATATTAGTCTCAAAAATGTTGATATCAAAGCCAGCAGTGGTTTGCTCAATCTATTCCTGGAAGCGGATAGTGATAACTCCGGTAGTGGTGATGTGGAATTGATGAATGGGGAAATTGATACTGGTGGAGGAGCAGTCACCATTACTGCGGCTGGTGCGATCGCATTGGAAAGTTTCGGAATCAATAGAACTAATAAACGTAGCGTAAAGGCACCACCGATCACCGTGATCAGTGGTGAATCCATATCCCTCAAAAGTGCTGGAATCAATACCTTTACCTCTGGGGATAATGGAGATGCTGGAGACGTTATCGTTCAAACCGGTACCCTTACCCTAGAAAATGCGGGGATTGGTAGTAGGACAGACGGTAAGGGAAATGCTGGCCAAGTAGAGGTTACCGCTGACTCTATATCTCTGATCAGAAATGCTGGTATCAGTAGCAATGCTTGTTTAGCTGAGCCTTCGTGTCAGGATAATGCTGGAAAAACTATAGAAGGGAATGCTGGGCAAGTTATCATCAACGCTGGTTCTATCGTGATCGAAAATAGTAGTGGTTTCGGTAGCGATACCGAAGGTAAAGGCAATGCTGGAGGAATCTCGATCACAGCTGACTCCCTTTCGATTGCTAATAACAGTGGTTTTGGTAGCATAGCTAAAAAAGGAAGTACCGGGAATGGTGGAGCAATTACTATCAACGTTAGCTCTCTTTCCCTTGACAACCAAAGTGGAATTGGTGCCAATGTTGATGGTGAGGAAGGTGGTGAGGCTGGAGACATCACTATTACCGCTGATAGGATTTCACTAACCAGAAACAGCGCTATTGATGCTGATACTAACGGATTGCTTAAGGGTGGAGACATCACTATCACCGTTACTGACTCCCTATTCCTCAGCGGTAATAGTGAAATTTTTACCAACAGCAGTGATCCTGATAGTGATATTAGAGCTCAGGGTAATGCTGGAGAGATCAAAATCACAGCTGGTTCTGTATTGTTTGAAAATGAAAGTGGTCTTGGCAGCGAGACTAGAGGCAATAGCAGTGGCAATGGTGGAAAAATAACAATTACTGCTGACTCAGTTGAGTTCACAGGAAACAGTGGTATTAGTACCAACACTACAGATAACAGTACTGGCAATGCTGGACAAATAACAATTCATGCTAAATCTTTAGTGCTGGAAAACCAATCAGGTATTGGTAGCAATACTGAAGGTAACAGCACTCGCGATGCTGGAACAATAATAATTAATGCTGACTCCATATCCGTAGAAAACAATAGTAATATCTCTGCTCAAACCGCTAGCGGAGATGGTGGCAATATTACTCTCACCCTACAGGATTTATTAAAATTGCGCAGCGGTAGTCAAATCACCACCAGCGCCGGTACCGAAAAGCGAGGGGGAGATGGTGGCAATATCACCATTACTGCTGATTTAATTGTTGCCTTCCTGGAAGAAGATAGCGACATTACTGCTAATGCTTTTAATGGCAAGGGTGGTAATATTACACTTACCGCTCAAGGCATCTTTGGCTTCAACTTCCCCGATCAACCAACCAACTTGAGTGATATCACCGCCAGTTCTGAGCGTGGTGTAGACGGTAACATAAAAATCAACATCCTTGATTTTAATCCATCTCAAGGTTTAGTAGAACTCCCAACTACTGTAGTTGACGCCTCTACACTGATTGCTGCTAGCTGTGCTGACAATGTCAAAGTGGCATCGGATGATTCCAAAGGGGATGAATTCATTATTACTGGACGGGGTGGCTTGCCTCCGAGTCCCCTTGATCCGATCATCCGCCAGACCGTCATAGCAGATTGGGTAACCTTAGATAACTCGGCCACAACAAATTATCAGAGTCAACTAACTCCCGCTGCTAGGGAGGAGTCGGTTCCCAAGCGTCCAAAGCGGCGGATTGTGGAAGCTCAGGGTTGGCTGATTGGCCCTGATGGTACCGTTATTCTCACCGCTTTCCCTACCACCCCCGATACCTGGGCTAATTCTTCCCTTAAATCCCCTTCTTGCGAGGATCTTAGGAGAATTAGTAATCGATCTTAGTGATTAATTTTAAGGTGGGCAGTGCTTAGCAAGGGCCCTTGGCCAGCTTGATGCATCGGTCTGTGTACTGCTGTGATTAATCCTTTGGTGGGCAGTGTCTAGCCACCCTATGGCCAGGTTGATGAATCGCTCTGAGCCACTGCCGACCCTACATCTAGGTTTTTGGTAGCTCAGTGGGTTGCTTGTTCGATTTTGCCTAAGTCCTGATTGACCTGAAAGGCAGGATAATCGCAAGTAACGCAAAAACCGAGCACCCCTAATCCTATCATGTGTGCTAGAATTCGGAGGAAGCTTAAAGTGAGCACTATGCAAGCTAGTTCCTAGTCTAAATTCAAGATTGTAAATTCAAGTCATTAACAGCCAAGGGTTCCTGATAAGCATTCCTTGACTACCTAATTTCCTAACTATCGAATTCCCTGAGTATCTCAGTGTTTTTACGTAAGTTGAAATTTATAAAATATACTATTATTATCTAGTAGTAGGCCAGCAAAGGCTGAAGCTACGATTGCTATTAGCAGTTTGGGATCAGCAGCGAAGGTTTAGATTATAGGCGTTCCCATGCTGGTGTAGATTATTCCACTTTAGGTACGACTGAGGCACCCCTTAAAACAAGTCAAGCAAAGTGAAACCTTCGCAGCTAATTAAGAGTTAAGCGTTTTTGAGTAGATGGCGGAATAGGTTCTCTTTAACCATCATTTGACGCAAAACTTCCAAGAGATAGGACTGAGCCTCCTCCTGGCTCAAGAGCTTGACTTGGTCTTGGTAGATTTTCATCTGGAACTGTTGCTCCAAACTTAGCTTTCCAGGCGTTTCCATAGGTTTACTCCTAAGCTTACATACGTTGATTAGGGCAGGCGGACGAATGTTCCGACTGCTCTTTTTTTTGGCCGTTGTTAATCAATCTAACACACCTATAGAATAACGTCGATTCTGTCAAGCAATAAGTAATCAAAGATACAAACTGTAACAAAAATCCGGAAAGCGATGATTTGTCCTTGTGCTTGTATGTCTGACAGACTTAGATCAAGTCCGATTGAATACCGATAATAAAGAAAATTGATGGTGTAACGGTGTGATAGGGTGATTTCGATTAAGAGTAATTATTCGGAGATCATATTACGCCGAAGCAGAGGCTAAACCCACCTATAAACCCACCTATATAGTGGTACAATCCCGTTGAGCATCAGTATATGTAGCGTAGCATCGGAAATCCTGATGGATTGGCCATGGATGGCTGGTTTGGCAAAATCTCAGGAATATGCAAAAATTAAAGTTTAAGTAAAATTTGAACAAAAACTAGGTAAACCAAATACCATACTATGGATCCAATTATTGATGCCATGGAATTTTTCCAGCTCAGTGCTGGCAACTGGCGATCGCAACGCACAACCCACCACCTAGCCTTCCGACAAGCAGAGAAGGGAGAGTTGGACATCAATGTAGCCACCTTAGAGGCTGATCATCCCAAAGTTATTGAGCTGTGTGAGCTTCATAAGATTAACCCGAGTTTGGCAGCAGGTGGAGCTTTGGTCAGTTGGCAGGGCACAATGGCTTGGGATCAGAGTGATGACGGTCACAAAGACTCGACGGTGATGGTGCTGGTTCCAGATGCCGACTCTCCTAGACAGGGGAAGTTATTGCGGGAAAAAGGTTACGCTGAAACCATGCCAGTGGCTGGTATTTATCAGATGGATGCTCAAGATGGGCTAGTGCTGATTACTGAATATGAAACCATGAGTGCTCATGAGCGTTTCTCGTTTATCACTCCATCTCGGCGGATGCGTACAAGTATAGTGAAACGTTTTGGTGGATTTAGCAGCGCATCATTTTGTATCGAAACCCGGATTGACTCTAATCTAGATAATGGGGCTAGTGCTGGCGCTAATACTGGGGCTAGTATTGGCGTGACATCTCAACAACAACAAAATGTCTTGGCACCGGAAGAGTATTATTCAATCTTGGGCTGGTGATTCCACCATCAGCGATGATCCGTTAATCCGGGGCTATCAGTATCTCAATGCTGTGGGTCAGCTGGCTTTAGACCCAAGTATGGTAGAGATTACTGATAATGGTAGAGAAAGCGATCGCATTTATACCTGGATTGGCAATCACATTGATGCCATTAATGGAGAACTCCAGACTTGCTTAGACGCCTGTCATAGCTGCTATCATGATTCCCTATGCCGCCCAATGCGGATTTTGGCAACCCCTTTAGGGGAAAAGTTTGGTATTGATGGCTTTTGCAACATCTTAGCCACTCCGGCGGTGATATTAATTGATGTCGGACGCATTGCACGGTCTGATTGGTTGAGTATTGTCGTCCATGAATATGCCCATGCTCATTTAGGTGCCCCTGGTCACGATCAGCGTTTTTTTGAGGTCATTTCCCATCTCTGTTTGGGTCTGGGATTAAAACCGCCACGCTGGCAGTTAGATCTGGAAACTTACTTACGGGATTGGCCTGAGTGTCCATCCCAGACTAATTCATTGTCTTTTTGGATGGGGTATGGATGCACTTGAGCGATAGGCTATGGTCTAATTCTTTGGTCTAATTATTTCGGGCTATTTTAAGAAATATTAAAAATTATTACTTTGATTAACGTTTTAATTAATCAAAATTAATAATCTATTAGTGATTAAGGTGATTAAGTTAAAGGGGAAGACTCAGAGTAATCACACAGATTAATCACAAAAGCAAGAAGAAGGA
>NZ_JAAHIG010000502.1:0-5633 GCF_010692305.1 Moorena sp. SIO4G3
TAATCACCGAAGCCCATCAGCAATTATTAGAACGTTATCAAACTAAGACGGAAAAGGGATTATGGCATACCTTACCCGATGATGGTTATATCTATAACCACTTAACCTGGCACCTAGAGAAAGCTGACAAGATTGATGACATTCATCAACTGCTGAAAGAAGAAACTCCAGAAGGAGATAACGGTTGGTATTGGCAGTGTGAGAGACAGGGAAACACTGCTAATTTTGTTAAGGATGTATCGAGAGCTTGGGCAATAGCAGCAGCCAATTTTACAAAAAATCCTACAGAATCGATTAGTTTACAGTGTCGTTATGCTCTGATTACCACATCCCTCAACAGCTTGGCCGGAAATATTCCTCCAGAGTTAATGGCAGCATTAGTGGAGAAAGAAATCTGGACGCCAGCCCAGGCACTAGCTTATTTGCGACAGATTAAAGATTATGAACGTCAAGTAGGGGTTTTGGACGCAATTATTGAGTATCTTCCCCCTTCTTTATTACCGGAAGCGTTAGAAGTCGCCAGAGGGATTGAGTCTGAATACTCCCGAGCATTAGCCTTAATCAGCTTAGCCCCCCACTTCCCTGATGTGTTACCAGAAGCCTTAGATTGTGCCAGAGCCATTCGGTATGAATACCACCGAGCCAGAGCTTTAATCGGCTTAGCCCCCTACTTACCCCAAGTGTTACCAGAAGCCTTAGATTGCGTCAGAGGGATTGGGTATAAAAAAGACCGAGCTAATGCCTTAATCGGCTTAGCCCCCTACTTACCCCAAGTGTTGTTACCCCAAGCCTTAGATTGCGCCATAGCGATTGGGTATGAAAAAGACCGAGCTAATGCCTTAATCGGCTTAGCCCCCTATTTACCGGAAGTGTTGTTACACCAAGCCTTAGATTCCTCCATAGCGATTGAGGATGAAAAAGACCGAGCTAATGCCTTAATCGGCTTAGCCCCCTATTTACCGGAAGTTTTGTTACACCAAGCCTTAGATTCCGCCAGAGCCATTCGGGATGAATCCTCCCGAGCTAATGCCTTAGTCGGCTTAACCCCCCACTTACCCCAAGTGTTACCAGAAGCCTTAGATTGCGCCAGAGCCATTCGGTATGAATACGAAAGAGCTAATGCCTTAATCGGCTTAGCCCCCCACTTCCCACAAGTGTTACCAGAAGCCTTAGATTGCGCCATAGCCATTCGGTATGAATACGACCGATCCTATGTCTTAATCGGCTTAGCCCCCCACTTACCCCAAGTGTTACCACAAGCCTTAGATTGCGCCATAGCCATTCAGAATGAATACGACCGATCCTATGTCTTAATCAGCTTAGCCCCCCACTTACCCGAAACGTTGTTACCAAAAGCCTTAGATCGCGCCAGAGGGATTGGGGATGAAAAAGACCGAGCCAGAGCCTTAAAGGGCTTAGCCACCCACTTACCCGAAACGTTGTTACCCCAAGCCTTAGATTGCACCATAGCGATTGGGGATGAATCCCACCGAGCCGATGCCTTACTCGGCTTAGCCCCCCACTTACCGGAAGTGTTACCGGAAGCCTTAGATTGCGCCAGAGAGATTGGGGATGAATCCCACCGAGCTAATGCCTTAATCGGCTTAGCCTCCTACTTCCCACAAGTGTTACCAGAAGCCTTAGATTGCGCCATAGCGATTGGGAATGAATCCCACCGAGCTAATGCCTTAATCGGCTTAGCCCCCCACTTCCCACAAGTGTTACCAGAAGCCTTAGATTGCGCCATAGCGATTGGGGATGAATCCCACCGAGCTAATGCCTTAATCGGCTTAGCCTCCTACTTCCCACAAGTGTTACCAGAAGCCTTAGATTGCGCCATAGCGATTGGGGATGAATCCCACCGAGCTAATGCCTTACTCCACTTAGCCCCCCACTTACCCCAAGGGTTATTACCAAAAGCCTTAGATGTCGCCAGAGCTCTTGAGGATGAATTCCACCGAGCAAAAGTCTTACTCGGCTTAGCCCTCCACTTACCTCAAGTGTTACCAGAAGCCTTAGAGGCCGCCAGAGCCCTTCGGTCTGAATTCTCCCGAGCCGATGCCTTAAAGGACTTAGCCCCCTACTTACCAGAAGTGTTACCAGAAGCCTTAGATGCTGCCAGAGCGATTGGGGATGAATTCTCCCGAGTCCATGTCTTAAAGGACTTAGCCCCCCACTTCCCACAAGTGTTACCAGAAGCCTTAGAGGCCGCCAGAGCCCTTCGGTCTGAATTCTCCCGAGCCGATGCCTTAATCGCTTTAGCCCCCCACTTCCCACAAGTGTTACCAGAAGCCTTAGATTGCGCCAGAGCCCTTGGGCATGAATCCTCCCGAGCAAAAGCCTTACTGGGCTTAGCCCCCCACTTACCCCAAGTGTTACCAGAAGCCTTAGACTGCACCAGAGCCCTTGGGGATGAATCCCAGCAAGCATTAGCCTTAATCAGCTTAGCCCCCCACTTACCTCAAGTGTTACCAAAAGCCTTAGATTGCGCCAGAGCCATTGGGTATGAATCCAACCGAGCCGATGCCTTACACCGCTTGATTGAGAGCTTAACTCCTTCGTCAGTTGATTTTCCTCTTTGGCAACAAACTCTTGATGCTTTAGCTAGTCTAACCCGTCCCAATTTTCTTAAAGCTCTTCCCCAATTAGCTCCTTTAATCATCAAGTTTGGGGGTATTGAAGCCCTAAGAGAAATGGTGGCAGCGGTTGAAGATGTTAGCCGATGGTGGAAGTAGGGAAGAGGCAATAGGCAATAGGCAATAGGCAATAGGCAATAGGCAAGAGTTAATCAAAGGTAGAGGCATTATTATTAGCCTTACTGGGTGTGAAGTGAACCAGTGTTAGGATTCAGTTGATGCCTGTGCCATGGGGAAGAATTTCGCTAAGCTAATGTTAGCTTAATCATGGGCAAGTTTAGTTGTGCTAACTCAGCTAGACTATAGGTAAGCTCAATCAATCATAAGTAAGCCTCTGATCTCATCAAAACAATAATATCCATGGAAAACGTCAATCAAATCACTTTAAATTTACCCACAGATTTGCTGAAAACTACAGAAGAACTAATTCAGACAGGACTAGTAAAGAATCTTGATGAATTAGTTGTATTAGCCTTGCATCATGAAATTGTTAAACTTAAACAATTACAGCCAAACAATCAACAGCTACCAGAAAATAGCAATGGTGTAGATGATCCCATTTGGGGACTCGGAGAGAATCCAGTTGTAGGTGGAGTCAGTTTAGAATTTAGAATTTAGAATTTAGAATTTAGAATTTAGAATTCGGTAACCAGTATTGGGACAGTCCGTCCCGTAACTGTTCATAATAGACCAATTCATTATCAGTGTAGCTATGAGTTTAGTTATCCCTGACGATATTGTCCAAGCTAGCCAAATGTCTGAGAGTGAATTCAAACTTGAAATTGCCCTGATGCTCTATAAGCAAGACAAAATCAGCAGTGGCAAAGTCCGTGCCTGGACGGGGTTAACCGTGATTGAATTTCAGCATGAACTGGCCAAGCGTGGTTTAGATTTGAATTATGATGTTGCTGATTTTGAAGCAGACCTTAAAACCCTACAATCCCTAAGTTTGCTGTGATTATTATTAGCGATACATCACCCATTACTAATCTAGCAGGCATCAATCAACTTAACCTCTTGCATCGCTTGTATGGTTCTGTGATTATTCCGGTTGCTGTCTACAATGAAATGGTTGGTATCGGCAAAGTTGTACCTGGAACAGTAGAAGTTCAAACCTTATCTTGGATTAAAACTCAGGCCGTTTCAGATAGGCAGCAAGTTGTCACACTTCAGGAAAGTCAAGAAACGATCGATTTAGGTGAAGCAGAAGCGATCGTATTAGCACTGGAAATGAATGCCGATTTGCTACTGATGGATGAACGACGAGGACGATCAGTTGCTCAAGAATTGGGGTTAACTATTGTGGGGTTACTGGGAATTCTCGTGCAAGCCAAGAAAAGTAATTTAATTCCGGCGGTTAAGCCATTAATGGATCAATTGATTGAAACAATGGACTTTCGTATTAGTTCTCAATTGTACCAAGCAATTCTTAAAGCTACCGATGAAGAAAGTAGATCAGGAAATTAAAAGAGGGAAGAGTTTTGCATCAACGTTATGGATATTTAAATAGATTGAGTTCTGAGATAAAGCGATCATCTCGTTTTTTAGCTCTGCCAATGCTTTTGTCTAATTATTCTCACCCATTCGCTATTATTTTGAGTATCTTGTCGATCACGCCACATACCAATAAACGGTTGATTCTCTAATTCCAGAGGATTAAGAGATGCCGGTTTTTTCGTTACATACTGTTTTTTGAACACCTCAATGATATCGGCAATAATGTTTTGAGCGTCTTCTGGTAGTTCTTGAATATCTTTGGTCAGTTGTTCTAGGTCACGCATAAGTCTTAGGAAGACTATCCAATTACTTTCTATAAATCCATTATACAAAGTAATTGCGGGTGCATCTCATTTTTACTGTTTGACCCGGTGGGTGGAATGGGCATCTTGCCCGTTACAATTTTCGGACGGATTATCCTAACACTGGCTACCGATAAAATGAGGGTTTCCCCGTCCCTAACGCACCCTACGCAACTCTTTCCCGATTCCCGATTCCCGATTCCCGATTCCCGTTCCCCTCCTGGGAGGGGTTAGGGGTGGGTTCCGATTCCCGATTCCCGATTCCCGATTCCCTTGTTTACATCTCAAATAGAGCCGTTCTCTTCAAAAGAACGCACCTTAATAACTTTAGCAGGAATTCCCACTACCGTAGCCCCAGCAGGTACATCAGATAAAACTACAGCATTAGCACCAATATTTGCTCCATTACCGATAGTAACCTTGCCAAAAATCTTGGCACCAGCACCAACATTTACACGTTTTCCTAAAATGGGGGCATCCAAAGGACGATCTAAGTAACGATTACCCAAAGTGACCCCTTGACGGAGGATACTATCATCACCAATAGTGCAATCTCCATGAATCACAATCCCACTTTGATGCTCAATAATTACTCGACGACCAAGCTTTACCGTATAAGGTAATTCAATGCCATAGGTATTACGAACTTTCCGATATAATGCTCGGTAGAGAATACTAAACGGAGCCCGTAGTAACTTCGGTTGGATCTTCATTCTCCAGACTCCAAACCGCTGCACCGCCACAGCCCGAAATCCAGGCTTAGTCCAATCACAACCATGGGCTTTCCAATCTTCTTTAATTTGTTGCCAAAGTCCCAAATTATCCGTTTTTGGCTGGGTAGAGTTTGCCGTTAAATCTGTTGGCATCACCATAATCTGTTTTTAGAATGAAGAATGAATAATGAAGAATTTAGAATGTAGAATGAAGAATTTAGAATGAAGAATTTAGAATGAAGAATGAATAATTTAGAATTGGGAATCGGGAATAGTCCATCAGCTTTGTGGAATAGGCTTCTAGCCTGTGGCACGCGCATTATATGAGGTAGACTTCTCAACCTCAAAGTCCCCCTTATTAAGGGGGATTTAGGGGGATCCCTTTGTACCTCATGGGTATAAGATTAGCTATAAGCTGATAGCTAATAGCTAATCAAGAAATCTTCGGACTACTAAAGGCACCACCTTTACAAAACACACTATTG
>NZ_JAAHIG010000503.1:0-5626 GCF_010692305.1 Moorena sp. SIO4G3
ATCTCCTAAAGGGTGGGGTCTTCACCCACATCCATGCAACAGTTAGGATTTTGGGATTATATCCCGCGAATCCCCCTAATCATACCTCTCCATTTTCTGGAGGCTCCTATTAGGAACGAGCCGCACTTACGTAATACCCGTCTGATTTACGGGTAACTGTAGCTGTTTTGATTTTGAAGCCATCGGGGATTGGCCGGTGGTAGACCATCTTGACCCACCCAAACTTAGGTAGTTTCAGACAGTTACCATCAATAGGATTCTTACCAAGAGAAGGAAAGGTTAGAGAACGGTATCGACCTTTGCCTTTAAACCGAGGTCTACCACTTCTTTTGCCGTTACAATCGCCAAGGAGGTATCGCTTAAAAGCTAAATCTACCCGCTTAACGCAGTCCTGTAAAACGTGAGCATGAATTTCTGCGTACCACGGTCTATTTTGCTTGAGCTGGGGAAGAGTACGCTTCTGAGAATAGTAATCTGGATTATCCCTAAGTTCTGGAAGGTGACAAACCAATAGACATGCATTAATAGAGCAGCGATTTTGTTCGTACCAGGAAAATCTATCTGCCAACAAATAATTATATTGACAACGCAACATTTCCAACCATCTTTCCAATTGATCGGTTTGAGTTTTAGTCAACCTTAACCGGTACTGGTAAGCAGCTCGCATAATGTTGTTATCCCGTTTATCGACCTAGTATGATTCTAGTATACGTATAAACAAATGATAATCCAAAATGAAAGACAAAAAAATGATAATTAGGATTACCGATTTCGAGAAAAGGCAACTAAAACAGGAGGCCGACCGAAGGGGAATGACCTCGTCTGAATTGATAAGCACCTACACAGAATTAATTTCCTACTGCCAATCTCTGTAACCCTTAACCTGAAAGGCTTTGAGTATTTGAAAATGTGTAATTAATTTTGTGCACCTGCAAAAGATGCCTAATAGCCCGTTTCCCCGTTCCCAAAGACCCTGGTTAATTGGTAATTCCGCTTCGCTCCATTACCTGGCTATCCTTCCCGACGTTCACCCTATCGGGTAGAACGCGGGGCTGCCGCCATCCAGCTCATAAATACAATTAGACCTCTCCAAAAACTTGAAAGTCTCTCAGTAACTGCTTTTCAGCCCTCAAATTGACCAAGTCAATTTTACGTTAAATTAACGCTATAATAGGCTTTACGAAGCTATTAATGTTAATTTAGCACCAAAAGTATGAGCAGATACAACCTCAATTGTTTCAGGACTTTCAGACGCTTTTATTACTTGTAATACTAAGGCTCCTGTTCTCAATCTTACTAAACCGCATATTGTCAAAATTCCCTCAGAATATTTACTAGGATTTAGGCGAAACCTTTCTCCAGCTATTTTAAAAATTTTCACCAATCTAATTACGTGTTCTACAAATATTCTGTTTGAAGAGAATAACTTATTATCTTTCTTTTGCTGTGGAGTTAATTCACCATTCTTTGGTTTTTTGTGGGGAGTTCTTATTTGTTCTTCTCCTACATAAGCTTTGTCTCCACTCAGTCGCTGTTTATCATCAAATTTTGCTAAACGTTCTCGACAAATATTTATGTCACTTTTGGGGCCAGGTTTGCCGACCACTACGTCCACAATATCTTCCCCTTTTGGCAAGACAATAAATTGGTTTTTAAATGTATGATTTTTCTTCTTACCAGAATAGAAAACTTTTTGCTGATTATAATCTTTTGGTCTTTCTCTGACTTGTTCAGCGCTATCTACTATTAACTCATACTCAGTCAAAGCTTCCCGAATTATCTCCGACTCTTCTTCGCACTTTTTTACTTGTTCTAGTAGCGATGCAGCGCGGTCTTGGGGAGGCAGTGCGGTCTTGGGGGTTCCCCCCATGAGCAACTGCCGTGGTTTCCCCCATGAGCGACTGCATCAAGACAAAGAAGCTGGTAGAGCTTCTCAGCAAAAGAGATTGCCAGTAGTTAAAAGTAGAGTTTGCTGTCGATTCGCTCACCTGAAACTGTAGTCCTAGAAGTTGAAAGTTTATGTGATGTCGTAAGTAGATTAGCGATGCAGCGCGGTCTTGGGGAGGCAGTGCGGTCTTGGGGGTCTCCCCCATGAGCAACTGCCGTGGTTTCCCCCATGAGCGACTGCATCAAGACAACGTCAAGACTATTTGGTCTTCAATTGATAATTTTTGTGAAGCACCTCCCCCAGGCTTAATTAGCCTGACTTTTTGATTTTGAATTTTTTCTTGATGTTGATGATGTAATAACTTGGCTTGTTCTATCAGTTGAAAGAGTTGTTCATGATTTATTCCTACCAATCGTTTAGTTTGTTTAGGATTTTTTTTAAGATAATTCCAAGTGTAGCTCATTTTGAAGTTAATAAAATTTAGTTAGATTTTTAATATTATACCATAAATTTATTTTTTGGAAAGGTCTATTCCAGTACCTAGCCAGCCTGCAAAATTTTGATAGGGCATCCCAAAAAAAGCACCTGGTTGCTCTCAGATCCAAAACGGTACATTGGTTTGGCTCATAGCGGGATCCAGCACAAAATCCCAGGACGTCAGTAATAGGGCACCAATAGCGATCGCGCCTAAATACTTACACCAGTTAGGTATGCTCAGAGTCCCTAGGCCAACACGGGCAATTAGGTAAGCACTGAAGCCGAGATAGAACCAAGATAAAGGAATCGTAAAAGGAACCAAACCAGCGATTTTGTAGCCTAAACCGCTCAAGTAGTGATAGTGGCCAAAGGGAAAGCCAGTGCTAGTGCCTAATAATTCACTTCCTAGGGAAAGAGCAATAGCTGGAAACATGAAACCCAACCAATGCCAAGCACCACAGACGCGATAGGCATAAATAGATACCGCAATAGTCCCTAAGAGTATATAGGCAGCACCACCGCCAGCCATTGACCAAACTAGAGCCGTTTGTCCGAATTGAGTCAAATGAGTAATAAATTCTGTGTTCGGTAATACTAATAAGATTCCTGCTAAGCCAAAAGCCATGGACAGAATATGACCAACTAAGAAACCCCTCTCGGCAGTTACGGTTTTTTTCATGTAATTAAAGGAGATTCCTCACTAATTGATGGAACTGAACTAATTGATGGAACTGACCACTGACGTGTTAGTTATTGGTTTTCACTTTGAGCTATGGAAGGCATTAACGATCACAGGTTTAATCAGTAGCAATTTCCTTTAACAGCCTTCACAGTAGCCAAAGATAGTGCTTCGACCATCTCGAGTAAGGTTTCCTAACTCCATCCCACTTTGCCCGTTCGGCAATGGTGTCAAGGCGAGTTCTGCTACCAGCAGATTTTCCCCTCTCCTCAATTACTAGGGACAGGGCTAGGAACTGGCGGTCTATCCTAGATGCCATCACCATTACAACGAGCGGACTAATGACTATTGCCTGCATTTTAGCGAGTAAATTCCCGATTAACCGGAAATTACTAGGGTATTAACAAAGACTTAATTGTCTCATCCAGAGTCAACCTCACAAAGATTTTAGTAGAGACATTCTACTAGGATAATCTCCTTTAATTTTGCATAAATTGTACTTGACAAAAAGCGAAATGTATGGAAACATATCTAACCCCCCACTCATACCGAGTTGCATTCAAACAAAGTAGATTGGTGGGATAGGGAGATAGGGAAATAGGGAGATAGGGAGATGGGGAGATAGGGGGAAGAGAAAGTATCAATCTTCGATCAGACTACGAATTTCTCTGACTTGTTCGATATACTCACCATCATTCCAAACTGGTACAACTCCTTCGTAAGAAATCGGTTCAACTAAATCAATCCATGAGCGACAGCCTCCGTACTCTTGGTGGTAGGGAGTGATCACAGGCTCAGCTAACTGATAAGTACGCAAAAGCAGTACATATAAAGGTTGACGTGGCTTCCACTTCCAACGCTCAGTCACAAATTGTTCATTCCAAATATGATAGGGTAGCAGAGCAGCAACACTGGATTGCTCCGTTACTGGCAAAATATCAGTAATAGACGCCCAGCTACCAATCCGAACCGTTTCCGGATGCCAACCTGAGGGCACAGGTTTCACTTGTTCACCATAGTCAGGTTTAAGCAAATTAGGCTTTTGATGCTCATAGGTAGGGTAGAGTAAAACCTGGTGGTGAGCCACTCTGAAGCAGTTGCCCTGTTCACGAATACCGCCTTTGCGTAAGAGCATTATTGTTTTGCCCGCTTCTAAGGCATTAACCGCAACAGCCCATTCTTTCAGGGCATGGGTAGTACTTGCAAGCATAAATTTAGTAATGGGACTTTTCTAATAACAATAAGAGGTTTGCGTTTTCCTAGGATAGGATGTCAAGATTACTCTCAGTAGGGAATAGGGAGTAGGGAGTAGGGAGTCGGGAGTAGGGAGTCGGGAGTAGGGAGTCGGAAGTCGGGAGTCGGGGTAAGAAAATTTAATGTACCATCTCCCGATCACCCCATCACCCCATCACCCCACACCTCCCCACACTCCCCACCCTCCCCACACTACCGATTCCCGATTCCCGATTCCCGATTCCCGATTCCCGATTCCCTGTTCCCGATTCCCTGTTCCCTGTTCCCTTTGCTATACCAACCACCTATGAGTAATTCTGAAGCAAACAACCGTAAAACTATTAACAAAGTCGCCATTGTAGGAGGAACCCACGGTAATGAATTTACCGGTGTATACCTAGTCAAAAAGTTTGAGAAGTTTCCAGAATTAATCACTAGACCTAGTTTTGAAACCTTGACAAGAATAGGTAATCCCCAAGCCTTTAAAGCTGCTCGGAGATATATTGATACAGACTTAAACCGCTGCTTTGCTAAAGGTGACCTTGAAAATCACGAGCTTTCTTTCTATGAACAAACCCGAGCAAAAGAAATGGCTCAAACCCTAGGACCAAAAGGCAATTCCCAGGTAGATTTTATTCTAGATTTGCACAGTACCAGTGCTAATATGGGGTTTACGATCATTCTCGTCAACAACGACCCCTTTAATTTACAACTCGCTGCTTATCTGAGTTCCCTTGACCCCTTAGTTAGAGTTTTAAGTTCCATTGAACCAGGTAAAGAAAATCCCTTTGTAAATTCTCTATGTAATTTCGGCTGTTCTATTGAAGTCGGTCCCATTGCACCAGCTAGTCTCAAGGGCGATATTTTTCAAAAAACTGAAGCCTTAATTCACGCCACGTTAGATTATATTGAAGACTATAATAAGGGTAAACTATTATCAAACACTTATCCTCTAACCATTTATCACTATTTCAAAGTAGTTGACTATCCCAGAAACAAAGCTGGTGAACTAGAAGGTATGATTCATCCTCATCTCCAGGGCAGAGATTATCAAGAACTTAATCCTGGTGACCCCATGTTTCTTACCTTCGATGGCACTACAATTTACTATGAAGAAGAAGCCACGGTTTGGCCAGTATTTATTAATGAAGTTGCCTACTATGAAAAAGGAATAGCGATGTGTTTGACTAAAAAAGAGATAGTTAGTGTTTAGGGAACAGCGGATCTGGGAACAGCGGATCTGGGAAAGAGTGGGGAGATGGGGAGATGGGGTGATGGGGTGATGGGGTGATGGGGTGATGGGGTGATGGGGTGATGGGGTGATGGGGTGAACATCGTCGCAGAGTGAA
>NZ_JAAHIG010000504.1:0-5606 GCF_010692305.1 Moorena sp. SIO4G3
TCACCAGCTCCGCTACCAATGATGATGGCATCAAAATCGTTTGTCATATAGTAAAGGGAACAGGGAATAGGGAATAGGGAATAGGGAGTAGGGAGTAGGGAGTAGGGAGTAGGGAGTAGGGAGTAGGGAGTAGGGAATAGGGAGTAGGGAGTAGGGAGTAGGGAGTAGGGAGTCGTAATTCATCTTTTATCTGAGATATTAGACCATAAAAAAAACTAATATCGCGAAAGTAATAAAAATCAAGTTAATTACTGAAATAATCAACTATTATTACTTTTTCCGATTCCCGATTCCCGATTCCCGATTCCCTGTTCCCTGTTCCCTGTTCCCTGCTCCCTGCTCCCTGCTCCCTGCTCCCTGTTCCCTATTTATAAAGACAATAATAACGCCCTTTAATAGCCATTAATTCTTGATGAGTTCCCATCTCTTCGATGATTCCTTTAGACATCATTAAAATCAAGTCAGCGTTTTTAATTGTGCTGAGTCGGTGGGTAATGAATAAAACAGTACGACCTTTAAAGGCTTCAGCTAAATTAGTACAGACCCTTTGCTCCGTTTCATAGTCTAAAGCGCTGGTGGCTTCATCTAAAATTAGTAGTCGTGGATTTTGCAAAACCGCACGGGCGATCGCTACTCGCTGTCGCTGTCCCCCAGATAAGGCTGAACCTCGCTCTCCCACCTGAGTGTTGTAGCCATTGGGCAAGTCCATGATAAAATCGTGAGCAGCAGCTATTTTAGCAGTAGCAATAATCTCTTCAGTGGTGGCTTCTGGATTATTTAGGGCAATGTTTTCATGGATTGTCCCCTCGAATAACAGAGGGTTCTGGGGAACAATCCCTAGCTGACGTCGTAGGGAATAGAGTTCAACTTTACTAATGTCATAGTTATCAATTAGAATTCGACCTCCTAAGGGTTCATAGAAGCGGGGTAAAAGCTTAGTTAAGGTACTTTTACCAGAGCCACTTTGTCCCACAATTCCTACAAAACAACCAGCTGGGATGTCGAGATTAATTTTACTGAGTTGCAACGGACCACTATTACCAAACCGGAAGGAAATATTCTCGTATTTAACAGTACCTGTAATCGGTGGCATGGTTAAGTTATTCTGTTGTTCTACTGGGGATTCTTGAGGGTGATTAAGAATATCGCTCAGACGCTCAATCGATAGAGCAGTTTCCTGGAAGTTTTGCCACAGTTGGGACAGCCGCAGCAGGGGACTGGTGACATAGCCAGCAATAATCCGAAAGGCGATTAATTCTCCTAGGGTTAATTCACTTTGGAGTACTAAATAAGCTCCCACCCATAGCACTAAGAGACTGGATAATTTATGGAGAAAATTGCTGATTGAACTAGCGGTAGTGGAGAGCTTAACGGCTTTAAACCCTTCTGAAATATAACCACCGTAGCGCTGTTGCCAAGACATGCGAGATCGTAGTTCAATGTTTTGGGATTTAACGGTTTCAATACCATTAAGCACTTCCACCAGGTAAGAATGGGTTTGTGCGTTGCGCTGGGCCTTAGTCCTTAACATGCGCCGCAATATTGGTGAAAAGATTAGGGTTAGTAAGATAAACAAGGGCACAACAGCTAATGCGGCTAGGGTAAGTAGGGGACTGTAGAGCACCATCACGGCAATATAGATCACAGAAAAGACTGCATCTAAGACTACAGTTAAGGCTGTTCCGGTCAGAAACGAGCGAATTTTTTCTAATTCCTGAACCCTGGTTGCTAATTCCCCAACGGTACGTTTTCCAAAATAACTCATTGGTAAACGCACCAAGTGGTCAATTACCTGGGAGGCGAGGGCTAGGTCAATCCGGTTAGTAGTATCAGAGAATAAATAGGTACGCAAAGCACTTAATATGGCTTCAAAGAGTGCTACAACTATTAGTAAAATACCCAGGACATGGAGGGTATCTAGGCTATTACCACCAATTACCTGGTCGATAATTACCTGGGTCATTAAAGGATTGACTAAGCCAAAGAGTTGGACAAAAAAGGATGCGATTAATACTTCAAAGAGTACTTGACGATAGCGAGATAGTATTGGTATAAACCAGGAAAGACCAAACTTTTTCTTGGGGGTAGTTGTTGCTTCTTTTAGTAGCAAGACTTGACCGGATTTGCCCCAAATGTCGATAAAGGTAGATAATTTACGGCGTTTGATGCCACCAGAGGTTGGTATCGCCAGTACCACTTCTTTTGGTGAGGCGTTGTAGACAACAGCGAAAGTATCTTCCCAACGGATCAGAGCTGGTGTTGGCAGCTGAGTAATGGTAGCTGCTGCTATCTTGACTAGCTGGGTTTGCAATCCCATTAAATCCGCGATAGCAGCGCAAAATGGTAAAGTAATGGTGCCGGTTTTTTGCTGGTTAGTAATCACTCTTTGGATTACCTCCCGCTTAAACGGGACTTCGAGATATTCACTGAGCATCTCGAAGCAGGCTAAGGTCTCTTTTAAAATACCTCTGCCACTTTTAAAGGGATATTTTCGGCTGTGCTCTTGACCCTGATTAACTACAGGTAAGGATTCCGGTAATGCGATTGACCTTTGGTCACGCTTCGCGATCGCATTACGAGCAGAGCGAAATTCTAGTTCAGGGCTAGCAGAAATAGAGGTTATCCCTGCATTGTTACCAGTTGCTACCTCCGCCAATAGCATTGATTTCGGTAGTCCCACCAAGCGCACTTGCTGGAGAGTAGCGTAATTAGGGTTTTGTGAAGTGATACGGCTACCCACTGGCAAGTTAGGGGGAGGATTACCACCACTGACAAACCACATCCACTCCGGGTCTAATTGGGCTGAGTCTGCTGGGGGGAAGTGGTAAACTACTGCTTGTTGAAACCCTTTCAGTGCTAGTTTCCGGAGATCCGTGATGCCATCGGCTCGACGTTCGAGCTCAGCACCAAGTAAGTCAAAGATTTCAATCAAGGCACAATGGTCTTGAAAGGCAGTAGCTACAGAGGGATAGGTCTGTAACAGCTGGAAAAATTCCTTTGCTGGTAGGGCTAGACAATCTACTTCCTCAGATGCGATCGCAGTTTCACTATAGACTTCCCGTACTAAACTCGCCCAGCCTAAAATCGCACCGGGAGAGAGCTTTTGAACCGTTACCTCCTTATTTGTGCGGGGGTCATAACCTAGTAAACGAGCTTGTCCTTGATAGAGAATTACCACATGGGAAGGTATTTTCTCCCGCATTAAAATTGTTTCACCAAGGTGATAGTGTACTGGCTGCAATTGTGCAGATAGTTTTTCTAACGCTGTGGTTGGTAGTTGATTAAAAGGAGATACACTAGCAATAAATTCTTGGATGGGGGAAGTGGTAAAAGTCATGGCAATAAAATTAAAGAGTAGGGAGTAGGGAGTAGGGAGTAGGGAGTAGGGAGTAGGGAGTAGGGAATAGGGAGTAGGGAATAGGGAATAGGGAGTAGGGAATAGGGAGTAGGAAATAGGAAAATAATTCTGTGTACTTAATAGTTATGAAAAATGCTGTAAATACAAAGTGATTAACGGTCACCGATATAGCATTTATAAATAGATCATCACAACCAATATTGATTTCTCATAAGACCAAAAAAATTTATAGCGTTTATTGCATTTATGAAGTCCGATTAATTGCCTCAAAGTCCCCCTTATTAAGGGGGATTTAGGGGGATATCTTTGTACCTTATGGGAGAGAGAATTGCTATATATCATGATTTCTGATAACACCAAAAAATTTTATAGCGTTTATTGCATTTAGCTACGATTAATTGCCTCAAAGTCCCCCTTATTAAGGGGGATTTAGGGGGATCTCTTTGTACCTTATGGGAGAGAGAATTGCTATATATCTTGACCCTACTCCCTACTCCCTACTCCCTACTCCCTGTTCCCTATTCCCTATTCCCTGTTCCCTGTTCCCTTTTTCTATAAATTGTTGTAATTGCTCACCGAGCCATCTATTAAACAATTCCTTCAGCAGTCGCTGACGCATGGGTTGGTCTAACTGGGCTGGAATTAATTTTTCTAGGCGCACAATCACGATCCACTCCCCTATTTGTGTTGGTGTCCACAACTGACCAGGCTGACTCAGTTTCAGAATCCGAGCAATCTGAGGGTGGGGCATAGTCATGGGCATAAGACCAATTAATCCTCCACTTTGAGCTTCTGGTCCTTGGGAATATTGCCGTGCTATTTCAGCAAAGGATTGCTCGCCATCCTCCAGCCGATAATACAGTTCCCGAGCGACACCTTTATGCTTAACGCGAATCAAGGAATAACTAACCTGATCTAGCTGCTGTTTGCGCTCCAGAAAGTAAGATTCTAGTCGATGACCCCAGGTTTCTTGTTGGAATTTTTCAAGTTTTAGCTCACGGGTTGCCAAGGTTTTTAATTGGTTTAGAGTGATCTGATGATTCTCACACCAAGCCTGACGTGCTTTGTCATCCGTGAGCTTATGTTTGGAATAAAACCGCTCTTCAGCACTAGTTTGCTCTTCTGGGGTGCAGCTGATTCCTGCGATCGCATGGTCAATAATAATTTCCCGGAATAGCTGAGGCAGCAAAAGGTATCGTCTCAGCAGGGGGATAATTTCTGATGCTGTAATAGTTTGGTTAGCAACTTTTATAATTTCGTTCATCAGGATTTTATATAAAATTGTAAGTATTCAGCTTATGCGCTACGCCCACGCTACGCGAACAGTTATCAGCTATCAGTTATTAGCTTATGTGCTACGCACACGCTACGCGAACAGCTATCAGCTATCAGCTATCAGTTATTAGCTTTGTGGCACAGGCTTCGACGCTGGGAGATAACGAGATAACACTACGCAAATGTTTAATCTATTTGAAGAAAACGGGCTGGTTTGGCTTCTCCCAAACGTAAGCATTGGGCTGAGGGCTGACAGCTGACAGCTGAGAACTGTTGCAATTAATGACTTGTTTCTCAAATATGAATTCGCTATAGTCCGCTAGGTCATCAATTCCTAGCACGTTTAAAATAATTTCAGTTATAAGCCAAACTATGATTTTCTGCCACATTACCCTGTCCTCTTTACCTGTCTAGTTTTAGAGTAATGAGCAGAGCCAGGAATGCTGTCTCAGTTTTTGCCTCAGTTTTGGGATGAAGTGTTTTAATTCAGCTGATTTTTTTGCTTTTTATTAGATTAATTTAATGCTGTTATCAGATTCTTTTTAAGTTACTTTAATATTGAGTAATAAATAGAGATAATAAAGAAGCTTAGGGGTTGATATAGCATAGTAATTAAGACTATTTATATCAGTTTTTGTATCAGTTTTGCGATTTTATTCAGACTTATATCATTTTGATCTCATATTATTTCCGATAGGGAGCAGGTCTTGCTTTGCTGAAAGATTAGTACTATTTTCCAGTAGAGCAAGCAATTACCCATGAGGGGGCTATAGATAATGTACAAATATTCATCCAAGACTAGCTCCCCTTCAGACCTATTACCTATTACCTATTACCTATTACCTATTACCCATTACCCATTACCTATTACCTATTACCCATTACCCATTACCTATTACCTATTACCTTAGTACTAATGTTGCTGCATAAGTGACATGCTCCCTTTCCGATAGCATCGGTATGATGTAACCAT
>NZ_JAAHIG010000505.1:0-5603 GCF_010692305.1 Moorena sp. SIO4G3
CACAACTAATCAAGACCCTGACCCGGTGATAGCTTCGCGAAAACAACATGAGAAACGATGTTATCGGCTGGAATTCAAAATACAAACGTACAAGTATGCTGCTGAATAGTTTTGTCAGTCAACCAGGGGTAAAGGTTACAGACATTAATAGGTAATTAATTCTGTGTAAGTGCTTAATTTTATCAATATCAGCGCCAACTAGGGCTAAAACTAGCAAAGCTGCTACCAGGGGCAATCTAGCTTGAAACCCTTACAAAGTATAGGTTTCAAAATTAAGATTTTTAGAATTTATCGATTGCTAGATAAGAGTAATTTTTGCAGCCTTTACCCTAATTTAGGTAGGTCACAAAATTCTTCAATAAAGTCAGCGATTAAAAGCCCCGCCCGGTTCCGGTCTAGATCTTCTTCTGTAGGGAAGTAATTTTTGGTATGAATAAAAAAGCCTTTATTCGTCAGTGTCTGTGAGACTGCTAATTTTTCTGTCATATATCCACACAGATAGGAACCAGCTCCAGGACTTTCAGAATCCTGACCTGCTTTCTGCTCATAGGTTCTAACGAGGTTATGAACACGTTCATTATAATGCCAACCAGCTGTCTGGCCTTCAATTTTTGCGCCATATTCTTGTAACTTTTTATTTACAGGGCGACCGTATAGATCATATTGATCTGATATCTCATTTCTTGCAGCACTGCCTGTATGCTCAAACTTAAAGAGACCCTGAGGTCCACCGACGCCAAAGGCAATAACCGCATCAATCTGAAACTGACCACTGTTATCCAAAAATTCAACTTCATCAACAGCTTCATCAGCGTCATAAATATTCACCCCCACCCGCTTTATCCTACAAATATATTGCTTTTCAGCAGAGGATTTTTTACGGAGAGACTGCCTGACCTGAAAGGCTAAGCCCTTACTTGGGTTGTAGTTACCACAGTGAAAATTGCTATAAGCCATTAACCAGATATTGTGTTTCATCTTTTTTGACAACTCGTAATTGGATTAAATAAAGGAAAGTCAACCTCCTTTACTTACTTTTCAAATTTAAACCAATTTAAAAAACAAATCAACGGATAAACCTCATAGAAAACCTCATAGAAAACCTCATAGAAAACCTCATAGAAAACCTCATAGAAAACCTCATAAACTTCATAAACCTCATAGAAAACCTCATAAACCTCATAGAAAATCTCATAAACCTCATAGAAAACCTCATAAACCTCATCTAATACCAAATCCTCTTCTCATACCCCCCTGATCTGCATAGCCCTAGATTTCAGGCATAAACTGGCAGAAAAAGATTTGGTCGATTTTTAGAAAGGGGTTTTGACAAGCGAATTTAGTATAAAACCTCATCTAAAACCTCATAAAACTCATCTAAAACCTCATAAAACTCATCTAAAATCTCATCTAAAATCCCTAAATTATTGTTCAAACTCAATGTAGTATAGGTAGCAGAGTAAAACGTGCTGGATATTACAGCTACGGGAGTTCTGGAGGTGCAGCTGTGATCGCCTTTGGCGGAAGCTTTGCTTCATCGAACAAGCGCGGAAGCTGAGGCCGTAGGCCACGCTTTGCGAACGCTGATCACACACCTAAGCCCCATCTCTACATCCCCAGGGTAAGTGCAAGAAAAAATGACTCATAATGTGCATTGGCTGGATATCGCTCTGGTTGGGGGTTTTCGTTTGGAATGGGAACTGGGATGGTAGTGAGCGATATAGGGCTGCTAGGACTAGAGTCGAACAGTCCGGAATGTGAGTGGTAAGGGTGGAGTAATTAAAGGGGACTAAACTCGTATAATCCCTGTTGCTAGCCGTAGGACTATGAGGGGCTACGTTGCAGTAAACCCTTTGAAATCAGGCTTTATCCTACAGTAAGCGTTTAGGTTAGTACATTCTAAATCCTGAAACCCTTTCACAGCTTGCTGTTCCCTGTTGTCTGTTCCTTCTTCTCTAGCGTATAGCACCATGGCTCCCAAGAAATAAACAAGGTTCTCAAGATGCTACACAAAATTGCCCTTGGAGCGAGTCAATTAGACCACCAAGCTAATTCAAGAGTAGACCCGTGGTGGAGGCTCTACGGGAGAGAGTGCCGAGTATTTTCACCGGAAACCAAAGGAGGTAAGCCACCTACCGAAATAAAGGTTGGAGATTATGTCCGCCTTCGTGGTAAGCCAGAAATGATACGAAAGGTGCTGTCAATCGAATGGCATGGTTACAGAAACCGCTATTGCTATATAGTCGAAACTCAGGCATCGTTGAGCGGAGAGCACTGCCCTGCATATTGGTTTAGCGAACAGCTTGAGAATGTCTCGAAACAGTCGCTCACATTAAAATCCACATGGTTATTCCATCTGGATTTGAGGGACTTTCTTGCAAGGTTCGTTGTTGACATCCTGGTGCGATGCACTATGCGCAACCAAAGGCGTTCGCACCTAATTAAACTGCAGCGACAGTTGTCTTGTTTTTATCTATTCAGATTATACTATGGATGAGGTTTGTTGTTAATATAGTTTTGTGCTAATCCGGTAAAAATGGATTAGATGTTGACATATTCACGTGGCACGCTAAACTATAGCAATTCTACGACTTGTGAGGTACAAATTTCTGGTTTTTAGGGAGCAGGGAGCAGGGAGCAGGGAGCAGGGAAGAGGGAAAAGGGAAGAGGGAAGAGGGAAGAGGGAAGAGGGAAAAAATAATCTGTACCTCATGAGTCCTATAAACGCTCTAACTAAATTATTGTCAGAATTCAATCAATCAATTTCTCCCAGTTTTTAAAAAATTTTCCCAATTTTTAGAGGAATTATTAAATTACTCCGATAAATACTGAGGATAGGGAATTTCAACTTGGAAGTCATCAGCCGCCATCTCTTCAATTAGCTCATAAACCGCCAAACAATCATCTAACGCTCGATGTCCCCCGCAAAGCGGTTGCCATTTATATGATTTATAATAATCACTCCATTCACCACAATACTGAGCATAAATTTCCATCAGACAGTAAGCTTGAGTTTCTGATTTCAATTTTGATAGCTTATAAAGCTTTCGACAATAGTTTAGGATTGATAAATCAAAATCAGCATTATAAATTAGCAAATTTTTATTATCGATCGCCTGCTCTATATCTTGCCAAATTTCCGGCAACGTTGGTGCATTAACCACCATCTCATCAGTAATACCATGAATTGCGGAAAATTCAGCAGGGATTGATATCGAAGGTTTTACCAGCGTATTTAAAACCGTTTCAGCTTGGTGATTGATAACCGCAATTTAAACAATTTCAGCACATTATAACCCCGTGGTTTCAGTATCCAAAATCACCCAATCATTACTACTTAAAAAGTCTCGACAAGATTGAATCGCTCTTTTTTTATCAAGTTCAAAACGTGCGCAATATTCCTCCCACCATTTCTGATGATGTCTAGCCTTATTGATTTCTGCTAACTGTTTGATGTTTGCTTTTTGTTTTTCTGATAATTTCCGTTTCGAGCGCACGCTTTCCGGATTATTGATGTCATACAAATATAAATCATATTTTCGACAATGAATTACACCCACAGCTTGAACTGGTGCCAATCCTAACTCTGATAGTTGTTTTTTAGTTTTTAAATTTTCTGACGGCTCGTTATCGTTTCCCCACCATTGATATTCCTGAAGCATTTTCTTAAATCTCTGAAAGACTCATTAAAATTTTATCAATTATTTTCTCAACTTCACGGCTGCGGTTCTCCTAGATCGCCGCTACGCGAATGCCTTTGGTACAACTGCTTCTAGTTATACTTCAATTTCGTAGATGTGTCTCTGATGCATTCAGTCATCAGTGGTCAGCTGTCAGTGGTCAGCTGTCAGTGGTCAGCTGTCAGTGGTCAGCTGTCAGCTTTCCCTAACAGAGATTAAACTAATGCTCACCTCTTTCATTCAAAAGCTGTTCACGTAGTGTGCGCGTAGCGCATTAGCTGATAGCTGATAGCTGTTCGCGTAGTGTGCGCGTAGCGCATAAGCTGATAACTGATAACTAATAGCTGATAAATAATAGTTAAATGATTACCTTGAATTTTGCTTTATTCCCGATTCCAGTTATTAGCTAAACATGTTACCATTCTAACTCTTTACTTGTAACTAATTATTACATTTGTCGTAACTTATCCAGATTTTTTAGATTTTCCACTTGACAACAACTATAGTCACTATTTATAATATAATCATGGCGAAAAGAGCCGCGCTTTGCGAACACCAACCAACAAGCGCGGCTCTCTCCCAAACCACAGTTTAGGTAACTCTATCATAATGGCAAAAAAACGATTTATTCATCATCCCATCGATTATCACGAAGCTATGGAGCGCCTTGAGCAGCTTGGACAACAGAGGGAACCGAAGCAGGAAAATTCCTATCCCTATCCGATCACGGAACGAGAGCAAATACTAATCCGACTGTATAGTTACTACCAATTAGGTATGACACCGCAACGGTTCTACCAAAAGTGGGACGTAACGCAAGAAGATATAGCTTTGATCTGCTCTTGTTCCGCTCACACTGTTAATGGCTGGTTTAACACCAGTCGTCGCTATTACCCTCCCACTGCTGTTCACTTGCGCCATCTGGCGATTATGGATTTTTTGTTGGAAGATTTTGAAACAATTCAGAGGGAGTTATTGGATCGATTGTGCTTGAAGGAGGAGAGAATGGTGAATTAAGAATTTAGAATTGAGAATTAAGAATGTAGAAGGCAGAAGGCAGAAGGCAGAAGGCAGAAGGCAGAAGTCAGAAGTCAGAATTCCCAATTCTAAATTTCCAATTCCCAATTCTACATTCTACATTCAAAGGCGATCGCACCTAATTAAACTACCGCGATCGCTGTCTTATTTTTCATCTATTCAGATTAGACTATGGATGAAGTTTGTTGTTAATATATATAGCGTTTATCGTAGTTATGAGGTACACTATTCTTTGAGTTTGATTCCCTGTTAGGTGCGCTTTCCGTATTAAGAATTAAATTCGCCACGGGTCGCACCTCTTGATGCAGCGCATCGCTATTCCATCTTCCCTATTAACCTCCTGGGAGGGGTTAGGGGTGCGTTCCTGTTCCCAGATCCGCTGTTCCCTAAAATCTGGGAATTGTGTACCTCATAGCTATGATAATTGCTAGATATTGTCAAGGCGCAATTAGTTAGTAAATCACTGCACCTGGTCCTTCAGAAATACCAGTATTGGGTACTTCTTCGTCTCCAACCCATTCAGAGCCATTAAACACATTACACCACATCCATCCACTGTCCTCTCGCCCTTGATGTAACAGGTAAATTTGGTCATTATATACGACTGCTGATGGTCCAGCAGTTATCCCAGTTTTATGTATTTTGTGATCTCCAGCCCACTCATTGCCATCGAATACATTGCACCACAGCCAACCGTTATCACCTCTGCCCTCGTGAAACACGTATACTTGACCGTTGTAGACTAATGCATCTGGATCATCGGTTAAACCTGTGGCCCGTACCTCTTTATCTCCAGCCCACTCATTGCCATCAAAAACGTTATACCAGAGCCAGCCACTATCCCCTCGTCCTTGGTGGAACACATAGAGGAGGTCATTGTATACA
>NZ_JAAHIG010000506.1:0-5600 GCF_010692305.1 Moorena sp. SIO4G3
CCTTAGAATAGTGGAGCCTTAATCATAAAGTTTTAACCCTTTTATGCATAGCCTGCTAACCATAAAGGCTCCACTATTCTTGCGGTAACTTCTGACCGTGTCGTTAATAAAGCTTGCCGAGTATCCGTTCGCGCAGCGTCGGCGAAAGCCGATACCGTTGGGTGGAGTTGGCAAGAAGCCTACACTGAACTCGTTCGCGGAGCGGCTCTGTAAGAGCAGAGTCAGTTTAGGAGTATGTCACTATAAGCGATCGCGTAGCGTGGCCAAAGGCCAATCGCGTAGCGTGGCCAAAGGCCAATCGCGTAGCGTGGCCAAAGGCCAATCGCGTAGCGTGGCCAAAGGCCAATCGCGTAGCGTGGCCAAAGGCCAATCGCATGTTTCTTAAACAGTTAAGCTTCCGCAACGGTTAGGCTTCCGCAACGGTTACTATCAATTCAAGAGCACAGCATCAACGGACTACTAGCTGTTGATGCGATCATCGCATGCTTGTTTAACAGTTAGGCTTCCGCAACGGTTAGGTTGACCCAACGGTTACCATCAATCAGGATAAGACCATGAAAAGCTAGTAGTAACCCATATTCCGCAGGTTGGTCAGACCAGTAGATAAGATTTTTGGCGGGGAGCACCAAGAAACTGAATACCCCTTATTATTAAATAATGAAATTATTTAATAATTTAATCATATTGATTGCTGTCATCTTGTTGTTCCTTGATTGAGTTTATAATCTCGTTTAATGGCTTTTGGTTTAGCCACTGATGGCGTTATTGCGTATAATCACCTTGACCCCAGTTAAAATATTGAATAAACCGAATTGCATCAACCATTCCTAAGGCGTTGCTTAATAATGGAATGATTTTAATAGTTTTTAGGTGCCCTTGACCTTGGTGAATTTAATTCTTCATGGGTCAAGGGCACCTTTGACTAAAATAAGCTGACGGCACCTCAAGTAGCGTGAGCCTTTGGCTGACGGCTGACGGCTGATAGCTGATAGCTGAACGCCCACGCGTGCGCGTAGCGCTTAAGCAGATAGCTTAGGTTGCTGTTACCGAATTGGAACATTCAACGCGCCATTTTGCTTGAGCCATTGGCACTGTTGAGCACTTAATCCTTTAGCATCGGTAAACACCGCACCGGCCACCTCGCATTGGTCGAAATCAACCCCATCCCAAATAGTATTCTCTAAATTAGCGTACTGTAAATCAGCATCTTTAAGATTAATACTAGATAAGCGAGCCCCTTCTAAATTGGCAGAAAATAAAGACGCTTCAGTTAAATCAACATCCTTTAATAGCGCATTTTCTAAACTTGACTCCAGCAACTGAGCACCACGCAAAATTACCTCGGTCAAATCAGCAGCTCTGAGATTAGCAACAATCAGATTAGCAGAAGTTAAATCTGCTCTGAGTAAACTAGCACGGCTTAAATTTGCCCGTTCCAAATCAGCAGCAAGCCACTTAGTATCTATTAACTGAGCCGCTTCTAAGGTAGCTAGATCAAGGCTTGCTCCACTGAAATTAGCCTCAGGGAAATTCACAGCTCCTAAATTGGCCATCTTGAGATTGGCACCTGTAAAGGTTATCCCTTTTCCAGTTGCTTCTCTCAAATCAGCCTTTTGCAGCTGGGCTAAGGACGCCTCAACCCCATCTAGTCTTGCTCCACAGAGCTTAGCCTTTGTTGCCCAAGCCCCTCGGAGATTCGCCCCCTCCAAATCAGCACAATTCAGTTGAGCTCCTGAGAGTCGGGCATAAACCAGAGTTGCCCCGGATAGGTTGGCCCAGCTGAGATTGGCTTGAGTAAAGTCTGTCTCTTGACAAGATGCTCCCGAGAGATTGGCATTACGTAGGTAAGCGTGGGCAAACTGAGCCTGATCCAGATTCAACCCCTGTAAATCAATATGACTCAGCTCGGCTTTCTGTAACGACAGTCCTTGCTTAAGTTGGCTAATAACTTGATGAGTAGTTAATAATGTCATAGTATGGCTTCTATAAAACCTGTAGTCAGTTAGTTTTGTATCTAATTTAACTTTAATCTGACCTCAAATGTAATTATTGCAAGAATCTTTTACAGAAATGTTTACGATTCAAAATATACTTTCTACAAAAACAAATTGAGCGTTTGAGGCACCCGAGCAGCCAATGGGCTAGCGAAACGCTCTATGTCAACAGGAATAACGGTTTGAGCACTTAGACTAATACGCTGATACCTAAGTGCTCAAAGTATAGTGGAGAGTAGTTGTGTGTTTGATTAGGGGATTGTGACAGTTTCCCTCAATCAGCAACGTCGTGCTATGGGGAGTAGGGAGTAGGGAGTAGGGAGTAGGGAGTAGGGAAATGGTCAAGTTTTCTATCAGTCGCTTTATCCTCATGGCAGCTATAGTTATCGGTGTAATTGTTCTTGTCCCAACTATCAAGCAAATTACCCAGCAGCGAGCCATGACATCCGCTTACGAATTACTGACTGACCCATTCTTGCAATTTCCTACAAAAGATTCCGTGGGGGTGGTTTGGTTTACCGAATTTCCTGGCTCCCGCCACACTGTTACCTACGGCACGAGCTCTTATCGTAAGGCCACTGCTACTACTACTAAACTCAGCCGCACTCGGGAAGACCAAAAATCCCGAGTAGGCAACCAGACCGAAGACGGCCAAGTCTACCAGAAGCCCATCATGCGGGATATTTGGCGTCATGAAGCGATCGTAACTGGACTGACTCCTGGTATTCCTGTTCCCTATCAAGTCACCAGTGTCAAGGAGAATGGGCAAGTTGTCAGGAGCAAACTCTTTAGCGTCAGTGCTCTACCAAACCCTGAGACACCCCAGAAAATTCTTCTGACTTCTGACCATCAACTAATGCCCATGACCGCAGCTAATCTCCAGAAGGTGGTAGACACTGTAGGCCAAATTGATGGAGTGTTTTATGTTGGTGATTTAGTTAATATTCCTGACCGGGCTTCGGAATGGTTTGATGATAACCGGGGTGGTGCGTTTTTCCCTTGTCTTCAGGGTCGAGCTAATTACCAATTGCAGAAGAATGGGGTTAAAACTACCTACCATGGCGGTGAAATTATTCAAAATGCCCCGATCTTTCCTGTAGTTGGTAATCATGAAGTGATGGGGCGTTTTTCTATGGAAAAGGATTTGAATAGCCAATTCAATGACCCTTTTCCTCGGGCTGCAGCACAAGCCATCTATCAGCAAAAAGCTGAACAGTTAAATCCAGATAATGACCCTAATTATTACCAAGCTTGGCTAAAAAACAATACCTATAATACTGACACCTATAACGAGATTTTTTCCCTACCTAATGGCAAACCTTATTATGCCGTAACCTTTGGTGATATTCGCTTAGTGGTGTTGTACATTACTAATATTTGGCGCACACCTAGCTTAAGCCCTAATGCCAAAGGTAGGTATCAAGAACGGGAACAAGATTTAGACAATCCCATCGCTTGGGGATACGGACAACATATCTTTGAACCGGTTAGTAAAGGGAGTCCCCAGTACCAATGGCTCCAGGCAGAACTCAATAGCACTGAGTTTCAACAAGCTAAGTATAAAATTGTGATGCTTCACCATCCTCCCCATAGCCTAGGGGACAATATTGTCCCAGCTTATACTGACCCAGTGCAGATCATTGAGCGGGATCGGGCGGGTAAGGTGACAGCAGTACGTTATGAGTACCCCAAAGACAAGGATTATATCATTCGGGATGTGGTGCCATTGTTAGAAGCTGCTGGTGTGCAGTTGGTGTATTATGGCCATTCCCATCTATGGAATCGCTTTGTTGATGGTAATGGCATCCATTTTTTAGAATCCTCCAATGTGGGGAATAGTTATGGCGCTTATGTTGGTGAGAAGAAGCGCCCAGTACCAACTGGGTATAACGAAAACTATTCCGCTACTGGAGACCCCAATGGATTAGAGCCCGTTATGCCAACAATCGCGCCATTGTTAGGAGAGAATAACCAGCCCTTGCCTTATATCGCTAGTAATGACCTCACTGTATTTAGTATCTTTGATACTGGCACCGGTATAGTAACTAGCTATCGCTTTGATACGCGATCGCCTAATTCAGATGTGATTAAATTCGATCAGTTTCAGTTAAAGCCAAAGGATTAGGGTCGGGAGATGGGGGGATGGGGAGATGGGGAGATGGGGAGATGGGGAGATGGGGAGATGGGGAGATGGGGAGATGGGGAGATTTTTGATGAAGGGTAATTATCCTAAAATTCTATTATAGAATAATATATTGGCTACTCTTGCTAGCATGCCTGTTGCTAGCATGCCTGTTGCTAGCATGCCTGTTGCTAGCATGCCTATTGCCTGTTGCCTGTTGCCTGTTGCCTGTTGCTTCTCTCTAAAAAATAGACACCCTTGGACATTACTTCCAAAATGGGTAATACTAGAGAGGTTGTGATTAGATCTAGCATTGATATGGAAAGTCATTCTGAGATGACATTAAGCATTGGGGAGGCAGCTAAACAGCTAGGAGTCTCTACCAAAACCCTAAGACGGTGGGCTGATGCGGGCAAAATCAGATATCAACGTTCACCTACTGGACAACGGCGATTTTATCTTAAAGATATCAAACATATAACACCAAGAAATCCTCAGCCATTAACCCACAGATTGACAATTAACTATGCCAGAGTTTCAAGTGATGAGCGACAAAAAGACCTGAGGAGTCAAATTCAATTATTAGAAAATTTTAGCGCTGCTAATGGTTGGCAATACGAAACTATTTCTGATTTAGGGGGTGGTTTAAATTATCACAAAAAAGGATTGAACCAATTACTCAGAAAAATTATGACAGGGGATGTTGAACGATTGGTGATAACTCACAAGGATAGATTGCTGAGATTTGGATCAGAATTAATCTTTACCATTTGTGAAGAGTTTGGCACAGAAGTCGTGATCATTAATAAATCCCCAGAGGGAGTCAGCTTTGATGACGAATTAACCCAAGACATGATGGAATTAATCACAGTCTTTTCTGCCCGTCTCTATGGCGCTAGGAGCCAAAAAAATCAAAAATTACTGGATGGAATGAGTAAAGTGGTAAAGGAATTAGAGTAAGGAGTAGGTGGAGAGGGGTTAGGGTGGGGAGATTGGGGAGATTTTTATTAAGCGATGCAGCGCGGTCTTGGGGAGGCAGCGCGGTCTTGGGGGTCTCCCCCATGAGCGACTGCCGTGGTTTCCCCCATGAGCGACTGCATCAAGACAGGGTAATTATCCCGACATGATATTAGAGAATATGGAAGAAACTCCGGCTGTGAAACCAACTCCCAACCGATTTGAGCCAATTATACATCAAAAGGGAAGAGGCGGTCGAGGAAGGGGTTAGAAAAAAGTCGATCAGGATCAAATTCTTTCATAAGTAGAGCGAAGTCATCCCAACGTGGGTATTGTGAGCGCAGATATTCCCGATTGGAATAAAAGTGCTTGCCCCAGTTGGGACGGCCACCATACTCTAATAATATCTGTTCGGCTTCCCGATGATAGTTTTCAATCACTTTAAAATCTGACCCTGATAAGTTAAGGCTAATATATACCGATTCTCTTTGATACAGTGGGCTTAACCAATGCTCTTCGGAACTAGC
>NZ_JAAHIG010000507.1:0-5521 GCF_010692305.1 Moorena sp. SIO4G3
CCTTAGAATAGTGGAGCCTTAATCATAAAGTTTTAACCCTTTTATGCATAGCCTGCTAACCATAAAGGCTCCACTATTCTTGCGGTAACTTCTGACCGTGTCGTTAATAAAGCTTGCCGAGTATCCGAACCGTTGGGTGGAGTTGGCAAGAAGCCCACACTGAACTCAACGAGTCAGTGTGGGAGTATGTCACTAGCAGTGCCTTTCTAATATCAGCAGCATTAACCGCATCTGCCATCTTAAACGTATCGGGTTTATAAATTCCCATTTTTGTGAGGTCTTCGATCATATCCACTGGATCGTTAGGCATATCTTCTGCCATAAATTTCCAGTGGTCAGCGGTCATGTGGAAGCCACCACAAATAATCATAGATCTAATTCACTCAGATTACCTCTTTGGGAATCGAGGTTACCCCATTTTCCCGTTGCCTTTGTAACTGATGAAATTACCATAATTACATATATATGTTGATGTAGTTAGGTTACGGGTGATGCTTCCCAGTGTTTTGTAGCTAAAAGTACATAAGTCTAGATTTTTTTTGCCTCTATCGAAAATCCTGTGCTATTTTAGAATCTTCTTTTCCCGATTCCCGATTCCCGATTCCCGATTCCCGACACTCCCCAGATCGGAATCTGATATGATATCTCAATCCGTGAGCAGCAACCGGAATTTATGCAACTCGTTGATTGGCTGATTGTCCTGGTCTACTTAGTCTTGTCCCTCGGCTTAGGACTATACCTCTCTCGCAAGGCTTCCGGCAGTCTTGTGGATTTCTTTGTTTCGGGGCGATCGCTCCCCTGGTGGTTAGCAGGGACCAGTATGGCTGCCACTACGTTTTCCATAGATACCCCCCTCTACATTGCCGGAGTAGTGGGCAATCGAGGCATTGCTGGCAACTGGGAATGGTGGAGTTTTGGCATATCCCATCTGATCATGATTTACATCTTTGCCCGGATGTGGCGACGTTCAGAAATTGTGACTGATGCCGAACTCACGGAAATCCGTTATGGTGGCTCCATCGCTGCCCTATTACGGGGAACCAAAGCCTTTCTGTTTGCTGTACCAATCAACTGTATTGCCATTGGCTATGCCATGCTAGCCATGGTGAAAGTCGTAGGTGCTCTAGAAATTTGGCAAAGCCTTGGTATTGCCCCCGAAGCCAGTAGTGTAAAACTCTGGAGTGTATTAGGAGTAAGTATTCTAGTCTTAGTCTACGCTGGCTTTGCTGGACTGTGGGGCGTAGTAGCTACAGATTTCTTCCAATTCTTTTTTGCCCTACTCGGAGCAATGATAGTTGCTGTGGTTGCCATTAACCATGTCGGTGGTATTCATCAACTAATCCCAAAAGTGCAGGAAGTCACCCAACAGGATGTACTAGCCTTTTTTCCCCTCACAGTTGGTTCTGGAGGCATTAGTTGGAGTGAAACTGCTGGCATCAGTGCTAGCACATTCTCTGCCTATGTGTTCCTGCAATGGTGGGCATGGCGTCGCAGTGATGGCGGTGGTGAATTTGTCCAGCGCCTGGCCGCATCCAAAAATGAAGCAGATGCCGAGAAAGCCGCTTGGCTATTCAATATCTTTCACTATGTAATCCGGACCTGGCCCTGGATCCTAGTAGCCCTAGCCGCAATGGTAATCTATCCAGATTTGGCAGACCGGGAATTGGGGTATCCCAAACTGATGCTAGATTTTCTGCCAGGAGGGATGCTTGGGATAGTGGTAACCTCCCTGATTGCTGCATTTATGAGTACGGTCTCTACCTCCATTAACTGGGGAGCCTCCTATCTCACTAATGACCTCTATTTGCGCTTTGTTCATCCCCAAGCCTCAGAATCAGAACTGGTCTTAGTGGGGCGGATCGCATCAGTGCTGGTCACGGTTTTAGGAGCAATTGCCGCCTTCTTTGCCACAGACGTTGCCACGGTGTTCCGATTAGTAATTGCCATTGGTACGGGACCGGGATTAGTGTTAATGTTACGTTGGTTCTGGTGGCGGATTAATGCTGCTGCGGAACTAACCGCCATGGTTGCTGGTTTTGTAGTCGGGTTTGGTACCAGTGTCGTACCAGTTATTCAGATTCCTGACTTTGGTTGGCGTCTGCTGGTAACAGCTGGAATTACTGGTGTGTTGTGGATAGTGGTAATGTTACTCACGCCACCAGAATCTGATACCACCTTAGATGAATTTTATCGACGGGTGCGTCCAGCCGGGCCTGGCTGGAAACGTCAGCAGCTTCGCACCGGTTTAGCTCCAATCCAGGATTTGGAACACGATCTAAAACGGGTGCTGGCATCGATATTGCTAATGTTTGGAGCAATGTTAGCTATTGGAGGATTTTTGTTGCTAAAGCCCTTGATCGGTTGGGTGTCTCTGGTAATAGCCGTTCTAGGATGGATGTGGCTGCGTCAGATTAAAGGAAGTAGGGAATAGGGAATAGGGAATAGGGAATAGGGAATAGGGAATAGGGAATAGGGAATAGGGGAAGAGAGGGAAGTGTGCGAAGTGTGGGGAGTGTGGGGCGGGGGCGCGGGAAGTGTGGGGAGACGGAATTATCAATATTATGTTTCTTATGTTTACCTGATCAATTGGAAAGAAGGATTACAGTTTTTGACTTTACCAAAAATTCGTATAGACTTGATTAGGTCTTGCTAGCATGCCTATTCCCTGTTCCCTATTCCCTGTTCCCTATTCCCTGTTCCCTATTCCCTGTTCCCTTCAAAAAACCATAGTTTGGCATCTCATTTTAAAACTATGTTAAAAATTGTTAATCTCCAAAACCCTTTAGTAATCGTCCTGGTTATCCTAATTTTAGTAATCGGGGTGGCATTTTTTATCTACTCTCAAGTCCAGAAAAAACTTACCGAACCGAAACCATCTAACTACGAACTTTGTCGTAACGCTCAGATCAATCAACCTAGCTATTATCCCATCAATCAGACCCTATCATCAAGTCTTTATCAACCCGTTAGTGAGTGGATAGGACGACTGATCCAGCCGCCAAAGAATGAACGAACAACTGATGATTCCGTACTGTTTGAAGTCTACCATGCTGCTCCTGAGTATCAGCATTTGGTGGGACAAATTGTTACCTTAGGATGGAGTAAGGATGCTCCAGGGATCCAAGACTATGTGAAGCGAGTTACCACAGATATTAATTTTAATCAAGCCACTATAAATAGCATGACAGGCGGCACTATCCATCCGGTTCGATTGAATCATCTAAATCGGGTAGGTCCCCTGGAATCGTTGGCTGGAGCGAGACCTGACGATAATGTGATTGTCATGGTAAACAATCCAGTTGTGACTGAGTCAGAAACAAGGACGTCTTTGAGTATTGTTGAAGACCCAGTGCAAATTACCGGTCGCTTCTATGGCTTGGTTACCATTATTAAACGGGAGGCTCAAGAAAGCGATCGCTTTCAAGTATCTCACTTTAATAAAGACTCAAAACAATTTGATGGACCTCAAGAAATTATTCGTATTCCTCAAGTGGTGGCTGACCGGGATGGCATCCCTAGATCTACCAATTCCCAGATTGAAGACTCTCCTCTAAATAGCGCTGGTTGGTATATTTATGGTGCTCAGGATCCTGACGGCATTTTTGTTACCCAAGGGATTGAACCTAGGGCTTTGATGATGCTAGAGCCAGATCAAGTAATTTTGGGAGTTGAGGAAGGCGTAACTTACATTAAGGAAAAAAATTGGGAAAATACCGAACAGCAAAAAAGTACTGCCAAGACAGTTCTGCTGGATCCTTTAGCTGAACAACCAGAGGCGGCGATATCCCGTTGGCAGGAGGGAGACCGGGGAATTGTCATCCATCTTTTTGGCGGAATTGGTGGTAATAAAAAAGATGAACGTGCCATTTTTAATATGGTAACTGGTCACTTTGCCTATGGTATTGCTCATGTAGTGCGTGACCCATTAAGCGATGAATTACGCTTTGATATAGAGTACGATCAAGTTTATGCTAGTAACCCCGATGGCATTGTTTCAGGGTCAATCAAATGGCCGAACTATATGGGAAATTTGCAGCGGGGTTGGTTAGGCGATCGACCTGTTTCTGATGTGATTGTTAAGTTGGATGCAGTCACCCAAGACTACGAGTTTGGTGATATTAAACTATCACCCTTGGACGAATTTAAGCATCAGTTACAAGTAATGATGGCTCGCTACCGCACGGGGGATGGTGACGGTGCAGCATTGGTTTCACCAGCAGAATCCTGTGTGCAAGACTCCAATCAAGCGCTTTATGTAGCCATCCAACAGATAGAAGATGAAGTGAATGCCAATCCTGACATTCAAGAGTGGTTGAAAAGTCATCGAGATCATCCCCAAACTCAGCGATTTCAACAATTATCCGAATTGGGACAAGCACTAGAAAAACAGCTGACTCCCCTAGGAATTGTTCGTAGTGACTGGAAGGAAAATGCTGAAACCTTGGTGGGAGTTGCTACCAGTGACAATCCCATTATCCCGATTCTCCGAGGGCTTGCTAGCTGGCGGACTATACTACCACGAGGTGGTCATGATGAAATCGCTAGTCTTTTGTTAAACCATGGCGCTAAACTTTGGGTTATCCGCACTAATCAAGTGGGAGGATTTGATCCTGATATTATCCCCTATGCTCCGACTACGTTTTTTTAGAATGTAGAATGGAGAATGAAGAATTTAGAATGAAGAATGAAGAATGGAGAATGGAGAATGCAGAATGCAGAATGAAGAATGCAGAATGCAGAATGTATAATTGAGAATGAAGAATGTATAATTGAGAATTTGGAATTATGCCTACATTCTCGATAATCAGTTATCCATATCTTAATTCTTAATTATCCACTCTAAATTCTTAATTATCCACTCTAAATTCTAAATTCTTAATTCTTAATTATTAATTCTAAATTCTTAATTCTTAATTCGACCTTGACCTTGCTATAGTGGTCAAGCGTCTTAGCAAAGGTTGCAGGATATCTGGAACTGCTGTATCACCAATTTCCACAGTTTTTTTCCGTCCAGCGACTTCCACTGTCAGTTTGTAGCTAAACTGATCGGCACCCGGTATTGATGACATCAGCTGGGCTGGTAGGTCAAAGAAACTATTAGTATTAATCATGGCTTGCAGCTGATCAGCTTCTTCTGGCGATAGGGATTCAGTATCAACCTCTGTTGCCATATTCATCCCCATAAAACCGCCACTACGCTCAAAGTATATTTTCATAACACCCCCGTCTTTACTACTAAAATCTTGCTTAGACCATTGTGATTAATTATAGTTATTAATTTTAAGGTGGGCAGTGTCTGGGGTGTGGGGTGTGGGGTGTGGGGTGATGGGGAGAGGGTATTTTCACCTTTAAGGTGAAAAATACCTTTTTATTAAAAAAATTCCCCTCCTGGGAGCAGGGCTGTTTCAAAGTTTAATAAGTTAACGAGAAAAGGAGATAGGGGGATAGGGGGATAGGGGGATAGGGAAATAGCTCAAAATTTTCCGAAAAATCCCCAAATTTAGTCATTAAAATCTGACGA
>NZ_JAAHIG010000508.1:0-5498 GCF_010692305.1 Moorena sp. SIO4G3
AATGCTATCAAGCTTAGGAAAATTGTATGTAAAAGGAGCCAAAATAGATTGGTCAGGGTTTGACTCTGATTATAATCGTCAGAAAGTAGCATTACCCACATATCCATTCCAACGGGAACGTTATTGGGTGGAAACCCAAAAAACCCAACTACTCAATTGGTCAAAAACCCAAAATCAACATCCCCTACTCGGTGAAAAACTCCACCTAGCAGGAATAGAAAATCAACAACGTTTTCAATCACACATAACAGAAAAAGCCCCTACTTACCTCAAGGACCACAGAGTATTTGAAAAAGCACTATTCCCAGCTACAGGATATCTAGAAATAGCAGACTCAGCAGCCAGAGAACTATTCAGTTCACCTCAAGTAGAAGTAACAGATGTATTCATAATTAAAGGTTTAATCCTACCAGAAACAGAAATCAAAAGAATACAAACAGTTATCACTCCCCAAGAAAACAATAACTATAAATTTGAAATCTTCAGCACATCAGAAGCAGAAGATCAACAGAAACCCCAATGGATATTGCACACCCAAGGAAAAATATCCGCCGACTCAACTCCAACTCCAGAAGCCAAAATTAACCTAGAGAAATACAAGAGTGAATGTAATCAAGCAATAGACATTAAAGAGCATTACAAATACTTTAGAAACAATGGAATTGACTATGGCAGCAGTTTCCAAGGAATCAAACAACTGTGGAAAGGTCAAGGAAAAGCCCTAGCCGAGATCTGCTTAAGTGAAGAATTAACAACACAAATAGTAGACTATAACATACATCCAGCTCTATTAGACCTCTCCACGCAAATCACACTTCATACCAAACCAATAAAACAAACAGACAAAACATACCTACCAATAGGAATAGAAAAATGGAAATTGTCTAAATCTCCAGGAACAAGAGTTTGGGTGATAGCTGAAACCCCATCAGAAAACAGCCTAATATCAAACATCAAACTGGTAGATGACCAAGGAACGATACTGGCCGAACTGCAAGGACTTAGGTCAAGAGAAACAACAGTATCCAAACTATTAAGAAGTCTACAACCAGAGCTCAATAATTGGTATTATCAAATCAACTGGCAAACCCAACCTCAGCCCAGCCAAGAATCTGAAGCTCCCACCCATAAATGGTTAATTTTAGCAGAAGATACTCAAGTGCAACTATTAAAAGCCCTAGAAAAGAAAGGTCATCAGTGCATTCAAGTATCACCAGGAAAAAAATATCAACAACTAGGACCACAAAAATATCAAATAAATCCCACCAGTAGCCAAGAATTTCAACAACTATTGCAAGAAAATGAAGGAATAACAGGAATAGTACACCTATGGGGAATCAAAAAACTTGAAAACAAAGACAACCTAGAACTAGAAACAATTCAAGCCAAAAATTGTGGTTCAGTGCTGCATCTAGTACAAGGAATCATCAAAAGTCAACCAGCCCAAAATCCCCAATTGTGGTTAATAACTCAAGGAACCCAGAACGTACTCTCAAATACAGAAGTCATCAACCCAGAATACGGAAGTCTATGGGCACTAGGACAAGTGATAGCCAATGAACACCCAGAATTAAAGTGTAAACGCATCGACTATGACCCCAACATAGAACCAACTCAAATAGCCGACTCCCTAGAAGCCGAACTATTATCACAAGAAGTAGAAGACCAAATAGCCATACGTCAAGGTCAACGTTACGTAGCCAGACTCGAACAAAAACAACAGGATGAACAGGTCCAACCAGTGCAATTAAAACTGGCAGAATATGGAGTGATAGACAACCTGAAATGGGAACCAATGGAGCGTCGGACACCAGAAGCCGACGAAATAGAAATCCAAGTAGCCACAGTAGGATTAAACTTCAGAGACGTACTCAACGCCCTAGGTTTACTCAAAGAGTACTACGCCCAACACTTAGGAATTACTTGTGTAGAGCAACTCACCTTTGGATTTGAATGTGCCGGAACAATATCCGCAGTAGGAGAAGAAGTATCACAGTGGCAGGTAGGAGACAAAGTGATAGCCACAATGGTGCCGGATGGGTTTAGTAGTTTTGTGACAACAAAAGCCACAAATATAATCCCTCTACCGGAAAAAATGAGTTTCCCGGAAGCAGCGACCCTACCCCTAACCTTCTTGACTGCCTACTACGGGTTGCAGCACTTAGCTCAAATCCAACCAGGAGAGCGGGTATTAATTCATGCAGCAGCAGGAGGTGTAGGACAAGCAGCAGTGCAAATAGCTCAACTAGCAGGAGCGGAAATCTTAGCCACAGCCAGTCCGAGCAAATGGGACTTTCTCAAATCCCTAGGAATTAAGCATGTGATGAACTCCCGCACCCTAGATTTTAGCCAAGAAATCATGGAGCTCACAGGAGGAGAAGGAGTAGATGTAGTCCTCAATAGTCTCAATGGAGAGTACATACCCAAGAGCTTAGAAGTATTAGCTCCAGGAGGCAGATTTGTGGAAATCGGCAAAATCGGAATTTGGGAGACAGAGCAAGTCAAGGAAAAGCGAGCAGATATCAGTTACTATCCCTATGATTTGGGAGAAGTAGCCCAAGAACAGCCAGGTTTAATGGGTCAATTATCAGAGGAATTAACCAAGGAATGGAACCAAGGAGGACTCAAGGCTTTACCCTATAAAACTTTCTCCAGTACAGAAATAACGGCAGCCTTCCGATATATGCAGCAAGCCCAACATATAGGGAAGGTAGTGGTGGAGATGCCAGAAGTGAGGGCAACTCAAAAGTTAATTCAACCAGAAGCCAGTTATTTGATTACAGGAGGTTTAGGAGCATTAGGCTTAGTAGTAGCTGAATGGATGGTTAAGGAAGGAGCCAAACATATAGTCTTAATGGGGCGTAGTGGTCCTGGTGAAACAGCACAAAAAACCATAGAGGAGTTAGAAGCGACAGGAGCTAAGGTGAGTGTGTTATTAGGGGATGTTTCTGTGCCTTGGGATGTGGAGGAAATTTTCCAGCAGATGGGAGAGTCATTACCCCCACTAAAAGGTGTAATTCATACGGCCGGGGTATTGGATGATGGGTTAATGCAAAACATGAGTTGGGAGCAGTTTACTAAGGTGATGGCACCCAAGGTGCAGGGTACTTGGTATTTGCATCAGCAAACTAAGGAATTAGAATTAGATTTCTTTGTTTGTTTCTCGTCTATAGCTTCAATGTTAGGCGGTTCAGGTCAAGGAAATTATGCAGCAGCTAATGGGTTTATGGACGCGTTAGCTAGTTATCGTCGTGGTATGGGTTTACCAGGATTAAGTATTAATTGGGGAGCGTGGGCCACAGGAGGAATGGCAGCGCGTTTAGGGACTCAGCATCAGAGTCGTATAGAAAGTAGTGGCATGAGGACAATTCAGCCAGAGGAAGGGATGGTGGCATTGGAGAACTTGTTATCAAGGTCTCAAAGTCAGGTAGGGGTGTTCCCGGTGAATTGGTCACAGTTTTCGACACAAGTACCTGGTGTGGAGAAAATGCCATTGTTGTCAGGGTTGGTTTCAGCTCAACCATCTCTGGGTCGAAAATCAGGGTTGTTAGAAAAATTAGAAGCTATAGCGCTAAGGGAGAGAATGGAGTTATTCACAACTCACATTCGGTCAATGGTGGCTCAAACTTTAGGACTCAAAGATGGGCAAAAGTTGGAAATGCGTCAACCCTTGTTTGATTTGGGATTAGATTCTTTAATGGCAGTGGAGTTGAAAAATAGGTTGGAGTCAAGTTTACAGACAAGTTTGAGTTCAACATTGTTATTTGACTATCCTACCCTTGAGGCGTTGGTAGAGTATTTAGCTGATGTTATTCCTATGGAGTTTTCTATAACATATAGCTCAGATCAAAGTAATAACTTGTCTCGTTTTGAAGAAATGTCTGAAGACCAAATGTTTGGTCTACTTGCTCAAACACTGGAATCTCTAGGAGGTAAAAAAGCTAATGAATAAAAGTACAAGTACTCAGACACCAAACTACAAAGCTTTGGTGGGAAATGCTATTCTTCAGATAGAAGCTTTAAAGTCAGAATTAGAAGCTATCAAAAATCCGAAAAAAGAAGCAATAGCCATCATTGGAATGAGTTGTCGCTTTCCTGGAGGAGCCAATTCTCCGGAAGCATTCTGGGAAATACTCAACCAAGGAATGGATGCTATATCAGAAGTGCCCTCAAACCGATGGAATATTGATGAATACTATGACCCCAACCCCGATACTCCAGGCAAAATTATCTCCCGCTATGGTGGTTTCCTCTCACAGGTAGATAGCTTTGATGCACCATTTTTCGGTATTTCTCCCCGAGAAGCTAAAAGTTTAGACCCACAACAGAGGTTATTACTCGAAGTCAGTTGGGAAGCCATAGAAAGGGCTAATCTTTTACCAGAAAGACTGTTCAAGACTCAGACCGGGGTATTTCTTGGCATCTGTGGCAATGAGTACTCACAACAACTGGCCAATAGCAGTACACTAGAATCTTACTGGGGTACAGGTAACGCCCTCAGTACAGCAGCCGGACGTTTATCATACCAATTAGGATTAACAGGACCATGTTTATCTGTGGATACGGCTTGTTCTTCTTCCTTGGTATCCGTACATTTAGCTTGCCAAAGTCTCAGAAACAGAGAATCAGAGCTAGCTTTGGCCGGTGGTGTGAATTTGTTGTTATCTCCTAACGGTAGTCTTATATTTTCTGATGCCAAAATGTTATCTCCTGATGGGCGATGCAAGACTTTTGATGCAGAAGCCAATGGTTATGTTCGCTCTGAAGGATGTGGAATGATTCTATTGAAACGACTCTCTGATGCTGTAGCTCATGGAGATACTGTCTTGGCAGTGATTCGAGGTTCTGCCATGAACCAAGATGGAGCGAGTGGAGGATTGACTGTACCTAATGGGCCGTCTCAGCAAGCAGTAATTCGTCAAGCCATGGAAAATGGAGGGGTAGACCCAGCTAGTATCAGTTATATAGAGGCTCATGGCACAGGCACATCTTTGGGAGACCCTATTGAAGTGGGAGCAATAGGAGCGGTTTTTGGCCAGACTCATTCTCAAGAGCATCCGGTAATAATTGGTTCAGCTAAGAGTAATATTGGTCATTCGGAGGGAGCAGCAGGAATTGCCGGTTTAATGAAGGTAGTTTTGCAATTGCAACATCAGAAAATCGCCCCATCACTGCATTTTCATCAGCCAAATCCTTATATTAATTGGGACCAATTACCGGTACAAGTCGCAACTAAGCTGACCTCTTGGCCGACAAATGGTAAAAGTCGCATAGCTGGGGTTAGTTCTTTTGGTTTTAGTGGTACGAATGCTCATCTAGTTTTAGAAGAAACTCCAAGTGAAGTCATAACTCAGAAGTCAGAAGTCAAAATTCGGAATAATGTTGAACGTCCAGTTCATCTATTAACTCTGTCAGCCAAAACCGAAAAGGCTTTAGAAGATCAGGTCAGTAATTATCAAAATTATCTAGAAACTAATCCCGAGTTAGCCCTAGCAGAT
>NZ_JAAHIG010000509.1:0-5443 GCF_010692305.1 Moorena sp. SIO4G3
TGTGGCTCGTGTAAAAGAATATGGCCGATTGGAGAGAAGACATAGCAGTTTTTACGTTGGTTTATATGGTCAAACCTGGGTTAACTTCAAAGATGTTTGTCTAGAATTAGTAACCGAATTAATGAGACGTGGGTCCTAATAAACGAAAGTATTATCAACGAGGTCTAAGGGCTAGATTACTTATAGAGTCTGCGTTTTAGATTATTTCGTCGCCCCCTCAGAGACATAACAAGGAATATAGCTCTCATTTTTCGTAAAAAACACTCCTAGTCATTAATATTAAGTTTCATGAAAAAATATTTTTAAAAAATAATTTTATGACTAAATATTATCAGGGTAAGCTCATCTAATAGACATCTCCAAAAAATAAAAAACTTAGATTTGCTTTATGTTATAATAGAATTTAAATCTCCTGTTAACTTTTAAGAATCATTACAATTATCAGTTATATTAAACGTAATCCAAAGTCAACAAAGAGATTGATAGGATTAAGTTATCAACAACTCGAACAACTCCTTGAAAAAGGTCAGGAATACCACCATAAAAAAAAGTCAGAGCTGGCTAAATCAGAACGGAGATTAATAAAAGCTGGTGGTGGAAGAAAAAGCCTTTTAACTACAGAGTAACAAATCATTTTAACCTTATATTATTTACATAATAATCCTACCTTTGAAATCTTAGGAATTCATTGTCTTGATGCAGTCGCTCATGGGGGAAACCACGGCAGTCGCTCATGGGGGGGACCCCCAAGACCGCGCTGCCTTCCCAAGACCGCGCTGCATCGCTTCAATGTGTGCGAATCTACAGCTAACAATGTTTTTCATTATTGGCTGAATATTTTGAGTGAGCTCTTACCTAGCAGCTTGCTAGAACAAGTAAAAAAAAATCCAAGTGACGAGAAATGGGTCAAGGAAATTTTAACAGAATTAGAATTAATTGTAGATAGCTGTGAACAAGATAGAGAAAGACCTTCATCTTATGAAGAACAAAAAAGTATTACTCCGGCAAAAAGAAAAGACACACTTTTAAAATTCAAATAATTACGACTCCAAATGGGCAAGAAATAGTTGATGTTATAGTAGGACATCCTGGACCTAAAAGTGATATTGTTTTATGGCGAGAACAGTCAAAAAACTTAGCAGATACTCAAAGGTATAACGGCGATAAAGCTTACTTTGGAGAAGAGAGAATAAAAACCCCAAAAAAGAAACCAATAAATCAAGAAATGCCCCCAGAAATTAAGCGGTGCGACCCCGGCGAGGTTTCCTCGCCAAGGGAACGCGCACCAAGAGAAGAAGATAATAAGAAAAAATCTCGGGAGCGAATTTTTGTGGAACACCTGATCAGGGTTATAAAAATATTTAGAGTTGCTTCGGATAAATTTCGCCTAAATAGCCAAAATTATTCAAAAGTTATTTTGACAGTTTGCGGTTTAGTAAGACTCACGGGTGCTTTGATTTTAAGTAATTGTTAGCATCAGTTTTTGTTAAACAAATTAGATATTTAGTTAAGAAGTTTTAGGTTTATTTTTATCAATAAATCTTGACAAGTCTTATTATTTCGTTGAAAGGTGTCACATTTGTGAATGATCGCAAGCATCTCAAAGCTAGTGATAGAATTGCTTTGCAATTCCTGGAGATGTCTAATGCAGCACCAGAGCGATTTCACCGTTTAATTAAAATTTGGGTTGATGGTGGTTATCGAGCGTTGGCTTGATGAGGTGGGTTATGGATGTCTATGGTTGGATTTTAGAAACTGTTATGCGCTCAGATACTGTCAAAGGTTTTGAGGTCTTAGCAAGACGTTGGGTTGTGGAACGGACTTTCGGATGGTTCAACTGGTGTCGTCGTCGAGCGCAAAGATTATGAAGTTCTACCAGCAACTTCTGAAACCATGATTCGAGTTGCCATGATTCGGATTATGCTTAGACGTTTAGCGTAGTCAATCACTTTTCAGACATCCTCTCACCCCTTGAGACTTTTTTGACTAAATTAGACATCTCCAAAAATCCATAACCCCTGACTGCCTGACAGAAGTGCTCGAAAGCCTACAAGAACGGGATCTTTAAAAGCTCAGCTTATGCCCGCACTCGGACTAGGATTCGTTGGTGTTCGCGTAGCGTCGGGCTTTGCCCGAATCGCTACCGACAATCCAAGGGCTATCGAGATCTTCAACTGTTTGCCGGAGCACCCTTGGTGCTGGGGACAAGGTTTTGAGTCAAAAAGGGTAGAGTGGCTTGAGTTGCTAGAGTTACTACAAAAACAGCCTTTTCTGATGTCAAACTCTACCCGTCTCTATAGTCAACTATTGGACCTCCTGCGCTGGGGGGGCGACAAGTCGTTTAGCTGTCCGGCAAAAGAAGCCCCACACCTAATGCGTAGCATAGGTGTGGGATGAATTTTGCACAGGGTATGTATGGAATGCTATAATATATGTACTGATAAACAAAGCCGAAAATGCTGGTTTATCAGCTATTTACAGCGCGAAAAAAATCGAATTTTTGTATTGTTCCGGCGCGGAGGGGCATCCCGTGTCGTTAATAAAGCTTGCCGAGTATCCGAACCGTTGGGTGGAGTTGGCAAGAAGCCCACACTGTAATCTCTGATGAGCGTGTGGGAGTATGTCACAAAGCAGAGTGGATAAGCTCTGCCGCCGATTTACCTTTGAGATAATAAGGCAATTTATGGAGGGAAAAACAGAGTAATTCTTGAATTACATCATCGAAAAAAGTTAAATTTTCTAGCCAGTTGTGACCATGTTGTCCAGTAGAAAAACTCGACGGTGCGCTTTCCAATGGCCGGGAAACCCGGCCTTGGGTCGCACCGCTATGTCTTGGGTAACGTCGTTTAGACTCGCTCGGACGAGTTACATATTTAGCAACCCCTTTACTTTTAATATTTTGTCCTGCAATAGTTGCACAACTGTAAGCTAAAGTGATTAATAAAATTAACGAAATTAATCTTTGTGAACTTAGTTGAGTACTTTCGAGATTATACCCGCCTAATTTCAAATCTCTAAACATTTCCTCAATTCCCATTCTTTTAGCATAAGCTGATGTCGCCAATGATAAACTCTCAAGATTCGTGAGAATAAACCAAGGTTCTTTACTGGACAAACCCTTATAGTTTCTTTTCCATTTAGCCGCCAGACATAAACCTCCAAATCCCTTGGTTTTAGTAACCTTTACTCCTAGGTAATACACCGACATTCCTGGCACTAAACCTAAGTCACTTAATGGGAACCAAATTTTATATTCTAACTCCACATATTCATTCTTTTTTAATCTCAGACTGACCTAGACCTGTTTCTCTTGGGATAACCATCTTGCTAAATCTACACCACAAAATTCCCGGTCACCTAACACGACTATTTTCTAGTTATTTAATAGTTCTAAAACTGGTGATAGAACAAGTTGTTGTTCCGCTAAGTTACTACTACCTTTTTTCTCTAATAGACAAAAGTATACCGGTATGGCTCGCTTTTTATATACGAGGCTTACCATTAATAAATTTATCCCTCGCCACTGACTTCTATCTATGACAAGATAGATGAATTATCCCGATTTATATTCGGTTTTTATCCAGAGTTCAATAATGGGAAACCACAAGGACTCTATCTTAAATTGTTTCGCTGACAATAATCTTTGTAGTTTCTTCACCCTACTTCTTAAGAGTATGGGATAGGGAAAGCAACGAGCTAGTTCTTCTAACCTTACCGTTTTAACGTTTTGAAGTAAGTTAATCAATATTACTACAATTAGATATTGAGGATAACTGAAGTGTTTCTTGAGATGTGTGGTGTATAATTCGGATAGTTGAATCATCTTTTTTCAACAATTAGTTATTATTGAGAATGACCTCTCATCTTTTGGGAGGTTATTTCCCTTAATCCCTTATCCTACCTGCTTTTTGCCCTTACTTGTCGCCCCCCCAGGATGTTTTTACAAAGATGAGATGCACCCAATTTAATTCGCCTACGGAAAGCGCACCTAGGGAAAGATTAATCGCTTGTCGCAACCCTTTAACAGCCGAATCTCAATCCCAAAAACGAGAAAAACTCTTACAGAAAACTGAAGAAGAATTAGAAAAAATTGTCCGGGCTACTCAAAGAAAGAAAAGACCCCTAAAAGGGGCTGATCAAATTGGCATCCGAGTCGGAAAGGTAATTAATAAGTATCTGCTCGGAAAATTTTTTCATCTGGAAATCGGTGACAATAGCTTTTCTTACTCTCGCAAGTCACAAGAACTCAAAGTTGCCGCAGCTAAGGATGGATTGTATGTGATTCGTACATCCGTAGAGGCAGAAGTTTTAGATGCTCCAAATACGGTAAAAGCTTATAAAAGTCTCTCTCAAGTTGAACAAGCTTTTCGCTCTTATAAGACTGTGGATTTAAAAGTCCGTCCAATTTATCATCACCTTGAAAGCCGAGTGAAATCTCACGTTTTTCTTTGTATGCTGGCTTATTATGTGGAATGGCACATGAAACAAGCTAATGGGCCGATTTTGTTTGAGGATGAGGATGACACTGCGATCAATTGGGATGGGGTAACTCCTGTCAAACGTTCAAAAAACGCTTTATCCAAAGCTCGTAGGAAGAAGACATCGGAGAACTTACCGGTACATAGCTTTTCAACTTTGATGGCCGATCTGGGGACAATTACTCTCAATACTATTACTGCTAAATTAGAGGGAAATTCTCTAACTTTTTCCAAGGTTACTCAACCCACACAAGTCCAACAAAAAGCTTTGGATTTGCTTAATGTTTCCCTGTTTGTACCCAGTAAGTAACTTCCCGAAAATCTCTAATCCCAAATCCAGCATAGGTTGTGCCGTTTTGTCAAAGGGGAACTTCAGTCACAATGCCAAAACGACCCATCGCTAAAACCACTCCTTGAGGTTTGCTCAGATGGGGCATTTTTTTAGTCACTGTCCAAGAGCCATTTTTGGTACTCTTGATTCTTATTCATGGCTGTGTTCTCCTAGTGGCGATATATACACGTGGGAATCCCTCAATCGCTTCTGAGCAATTTTACGTTCCGTCTCATTATCACTTACTGGGAAATGCGCTAACGCTACTTCATCTACTTTTCCTTCGTGAGTCAAAGGTAAACTTGATACAGGAACATAAGCTCCTGGCATCATGTATGGAGGTAACTGTTGTTGAATTTGGGAGTCTAATTGTTGGGGGTTCCAAACTCCCGCCACCACAACATAAGCTACTAGGAATGTTTGATTAGCTAATACATAAGCTTGTTCTACTCCAGGAGCTGATAATAGGGCGGTTTCTATGTCCGCTAGTTCTATTCGCTTTCCTTGAATCCATATGTGCCGTTGTTTAGCGCCGACTATTTCTAGATAACCTTGGTTGTGATAACGACCTATGTCTCCTGTTTGGAATAGTTTACCTAATTCAGGGTGTTCAATAAATTTCTGTGATATCTGA
>NZ_JAAHIG010000051.1:0-38039 GCF_010692305.1 Moorena sp. SIO4G3
GAACAAGAGTCCATTTGCTTCTAAAAGTCCCTTCCGGTGCGCTTTCCAATGGGCGAGTAAATCGCCCTTGGGTCGCACCGCAAAATTGGGGGATTTAGGGGGCTTGGATGTAGCAAATGGGACTTCTCAGACAACCTCTAAGGAATGGCGTTATAAAATGTTTGTCGAAATTAACCTGTAATAGGTAATTTATTTTGGCGCGACTCCTTAAATCCGGAAATGCACCAAGATTTAGTAATTTCAACTCTTAGCGATCAGCTAGTTTATATAACTAAGGCTGGTCAGCTACCAGTCGATTAAAGGGATAATAGCACTCCTCTCGGTGGAACGGGCATCTTGCCCGTTTCTTGCGAGTAGGGAGCTTAACGATATGGCAGGCATTCAAGGCTTACTTTCCTCCTTTCATTTATTATCCTGACCCTAAGTGAGCTTACCATATATAATTTCCAGCTGACTATTAAATATTGTTAACTAGTTGTCTTACTGGGAATCCCTGACAAGGGAGGGTGATAATAGCAGATAATAGCAGATAATAGCAGATAATAGCAGATAATAGTGGCTTTTGCCCTTCACAGCCATTTATTTTGTTTGTATAAACGCGATTTCGTCAGATTTTTAGAAGCGGAAAATGGGTAGATAGGGAGAATTATCCCCATTTCCCGCTTCTGTTGACTCCCGACTTTCCACTGTATATAGGGTTTCTATTTGAGATGTAAACGTGTATGGTCTTTTTGGATTGGGTAATAAAACTTTGAATCTCTTTACCCTCTTGCGTTTTGCCTCTTGCCTCTTGCATTTTTGAGCAATAATTTTGTTTACAACCTATATAAAAACCCTATAGATGAGTTTTTACATGAGTTTTTAAATGAGTTTTATGAGATTAACAGACTAAAAACCGCTATACTCTCAAATGGTGATCGGGTAATCCAGGTCAAAAATGTCGAGTATAGCGCTACGCGCAAGGCAAAAGGCAAAAGGCAAAAGGCAAAAGTTGAGTAAAAGAGCTTTTCAGCTTGTATCAACGTCCTAACCTTAATGCGTAGTGCTATACAAATCAGCCCTGGACTCCCGTGGAGAGCATACACCATTGTGTTGATCAATCAATTATGACGTCAGATATTCAATTAGAAGCCACTTCTACTGCATTGGGTCAATCCCATCACTTTTCAGAGAAAGAGTTTTGGCAGCAATGGCAGCAATATCAAGACTATCTCTATCATCGCTGTCTCAGGTGGATGGGTGGAAACCCTACCGATGCTGAAGATGCCCTGAGTCGGGCGATGCTCAAGGCATGGGAGAAGGTGCAAAAGTTTGGGCGAAAAATCGCTAATTTTAAGGCTTGGCTGACAAAGCTAACTCATAACCTCTGCGTCGATATTCATCGAGAACATAGTCGCAGCGCGAACCACGTTGAGGATATAGAAGGGATTCCAGAGGAAAAAGGATTGGTTTCCTGTGACGATACCCCAGAAAGGGCTTTGGAAACAGACGAGAAAAAGATTGCTATCGGCAGTGCCATTGATAACTTACCTGCTCGGCTGCACCAGACCTTTATCCTGCACTTTTATCAAGAACTGTCTTATCGAGAGATAGCCCAACAGCAAGAGATTTCCTACCAGAATGTCTGCAAGCGCATCTCCCAGGCGCGAGCCATTCTGCGAGAGGAATTGAGGGGATATTTTCTCGGGGAGGATGAGACTGATCAGGATTTATCGGTTACACCAATTAATCAGGCAACAGAGTCAGCAATTGGGGAAAAGTCCGAGCCGAATGCAGAAGTTGAATCGATTGTGGGCGAGACGGTGACATCATATGTTGCGGTGGAGGAAGTGGAGAGTGTTGTTGGTGAGGAAGTGCTATTGGTGCAGGAGTCTGAGTCGGTTCCTGTTGCAGCTACTTCTGAGGGGAAGTTAGAAGTCAACAATGAGGCATTGCTGAGGGGCGGGATAAATATCAGTGGGGTGGGCATCTTGCCTGCTCGGAAATTGAAACAGGCAAGATGCCTGTTCCACCAACATGGCCATTCCGCAGCAAGATGGCCATTCCACCAAGATGGCCATTCCACGGCCAGATGCCCACCCCAAAAAACTATCAAAATCATCCCGCATTTATACAATGCCATAGCGGGTTTATCTTTTTTGATCACAATTTGCTCAAATTTCCATCCGGTAAAGCTTACAGGCCGGCCTTGCTTAATAATGGAATGATTTTAAAAGTGAGGTAGAATAGGCATCTTGCCAGTTTCAATATATTTCCGGGCGGGCAGGATGCCCACTCTACTCCTATTCATTCACAGACTGACGCAACGCCTACAGGTCTTTTTGTCACCCCCTCATATCTTGGGAATGGTTGACGACTGACGGCACCTCAAGTAGCGTGCGCTTCGCGCATATGCTTTCGTTCGTGTAGCGTGCGCTTTTTTGTTGAGGGTACGAAGGGGTGCGAACGCGGTTAGTAAAGTTTGGGAATGAAGGAGCGATGCGCGAGCATTGAGCCGCTACGCGATCGCTTTTCTTTTTTAGGGAATTAGGGTGCAATTATGCAAAGCCGACGCTACGGGAACGCTAATTATCAAAAATTCAGATATTACTCTCTTAGATCGTCTTTAGATTGAAAGGTGGAAAACAATGCTACCTGTAACTTTAAACAATTTATTCCTTTTAAGGAGGAAATAATGTTATCAGAAAAGTTTGAACAGTGGTTTAAAGCAATTCCAGCCACATTAGTGGCTATCGCTTTGCTAATTGGTTTTACAGTTTTTACACAACCAGTCCATGCTGCACCAACACTAAGCTGTGATGTAAACTACAAAACAACCTTAAATAAAGGAGATACATGGGATAGTCTAAATAAAGTCCGTGGGCCAGTGTACGGATTTCGCGCTTCGGGTTATGGTGATCATTGTACATGGACAGCAGAAGTGAACAATTATCATGATAAACTATCATTTGATGATTTAGGTAATAGCGAATCTGTAGTTGTTTTTGAGACTCCTAACACTCCTGCAAATGTGAAACTTGATAATAATTGTAGCCAACCATTGAATCTCGAGGCCTGCTCATTGTATTAGGGGACAAAAGTCACAGTCATTATTTCTCCATTGAGAAGTTGACAAAAGTGCGATAGCTGATATTGTCGGGTGCGTTAACAAAGTTTAACGCACCCGACAATATCAGTCATGAAATGGCTTATCCTAGGCTTAATACTCCCATGGTAAAATATTCAACTAGTCGATTTTAATTGAGTCCTACATCCATGATTGAATCACTATAATGGATGTAACGCCATAACAATCCCAGAAAGAAAAGCTAATGGAAGTTACCTTTGATCTACCTGATGAAGTAGTCACTCAACTTCAACCCTTTTGTGATCAGCTACCTCAAATCCTAGCCTTAGGATTGCGAGAATTTAATGCTATTCCTCAAGAAGGTTTTTCCGGTATGGCTGAAGTCTTGGAATTTTTGGCAAGCCTCCCTACAGAATCAGCTATTATTGCTCTACGCCCCTCAGAAGCCTTACAATCTCAGTTATCTATTCTCTTAGAGAAAAATCGGACAGTAGGTTTGACTCCAGCCGAGGAACAGCTCTGGCAACATTATCAATATTTAGAGCATATTGTCAGAATCGCCAAAGCTAAGGCATTTTTGAAGCTAAAGGAAACTGAGGCTAAATGAGCAAAACCTATATTCCTGTCGCCCTACAAGTACCGGGATAAACGTAATCTAAATCCAGGCAATAGATTCTCACCAGATAATTCCGTAGGAAGGTTTCGCACCGCTACCTCTTGCCCTTGACGATAAATTTCCACTTGCTGCTGTTGGGGATTAATCAACCATCCCAACTGTACCCCTACATCCCTATATTCCCCCATCTTAGAACGCAGCATTTCCAAATTATCCGTTGCTGACGTTAACTCAATCACAAAATCCGGTACAATCGGGGGAAACTTGCGTCTTTGTTCAGGGGTAAGGGCTTCCCAACGTTCCCTTTTAATCCAAGCGCAATCAGGAGAACGATTTGCGCCATTGGGCAACTTAAATACAGTGGAAGAACTGAAGGTATAACCGAGACCAGTTTGCCGATTCCAAATTCCCAAATCGATAATTAAATCTGCTTCTCGATTGCCGCTCTCTCCGCCAACAGGTGGCATAATAATTAATTCTCCCTTGGGGGTTCGTTCAAACTGTAATTCACGGTTATTCTGACATAGCTGATAGAACTGTTCGTCAGTCAGATCAATGGTGTCTAAATTTAATGCCAAAGGAGTCATAAGCGCGTTTGTATCTGGGTTGTAAAGACACGTATTGCAGAAATAGGCAAAAGGCAATAGGCAATAGGCAATAGGGGAAAGATATCCGGAGTTTTATTGGACAAGAAAAAAAGACCTCCTAGGTTTACCTCTCCTACACGAAAGGCTATAGTCGTCAAGTCTCTCCTATAGCACCATCATACAGCAATCGAGAATAAGCGATGGGCGAGCATTGAGCCGCTACGCGAGTCACGCGAAGCTTCCGCGCTTATGCGATTGACCGTAGGTCACGCTATGCGATCGCACTCGAGAATTGATGACCAACTCGACATCCCCAATCCCTCACCCCCGGCAGCCGGAGACTATTTAGTCCCAGTGCCAATTCAGACTGCCTTAAAAGCTGCTCTTTACCTGGGGATGTGCGAGGCAGGGATCACATCACTGCTACTGGCCGATACTCTACAATTAGAATAGGAAGTTCTTGAGGAAGAAAGCCAATGACATGGCAAGAATTGCAAAACCAAGCATTGCAATTACCAATAAGCGTACGCTGGCGTTTAGTCCAGTCCCTGTTGGCCTCAATTGAACAAGAAACCCTCTTATCTAGGTCTTATAGCTCAAGTTCAACACCAATGACTGGTCTTGATCCTTGGACTCAAAGCCTACTTGGTGTGGTTGAGCTAACTCCAGAGGATTCCAAAGAGTCCTACATCGATTATATTGAGGCAAAATACAAGTGAGACGGGTGTTGTTTGATAGCGACGTATTACTTGATGTTCTAGCTCAACGCCAACCATTTGTGGTTGCTTCAGCACAAGCATTAAATACAGTAACCCAGGAAGACGTTGAAGGATATGTTTCAGGCCATGCCATAACCAATATTTTCTATATTTTGCGTCGTCAGGTAGGCAGTGACGTTGCACGGAGACTACTATCGACGTTATTAGAACGTATTGAAGTTGCCAGCATAACCGATCAGGTGATTCGAGCTGCTCTGGAAAGCTCCATGACTGATTTTGAGGATGCAGTGAGCAGTGAAGCTGCAGTTGCCTTAGGTCTCGACCTGATCGTTACACGCAATATATCTGATTTTGTGTCATCTTCAGTTCCGGTAATGCTACCGGAGGAATTCTTGGCAGCGCGATCAGAATCAACTTGAGTGCAGGGTTTTCGAGCGATGCAGCGCGGTCTTGGGGGTTTCCCCCATGAGCGACTGCATCAAGACAGAGAGCGATCGCATTTATATTTTCAATCCCACACCCGACCCAAATCCAACACAAAACCCGGTAACACTTCTTCCCCCGACAACTCAGCCGGATTCTCCAACACTTCCACCGCCAAACCCGGTCGATAAATTTCCACCAGTCGCTGCTGTGGATCGATTAACCAACCCAGTCTCGCACCATTGTCGATATACTCCGTCATTTTAGCTTCCAGAGACTGAACCCGATCTGAGCTAGACCGTAACTCAACCACAAAATCCGGGCAAATATTAGCAAACGTGCCTTTTTGTTCTGGAGTAAGGGTCTGCCAACGTTCTCGGCTCACCCAACAGGCATCGGGAGAACGAGTGGCACCATTAGGTAAAATGAAGCCAGTGGAAGAGTCAAAAGCTTTACCCGGTTCCCCTGCATTACGCCACCACAAATACAACTCTCCAGAAATACTCCAATTTAGTTTTCCAGTTTTCCAGCCTGTTGGTGGGTTCACAATTAACTCTCCCAGTGCCGTTCTTTCCAGTCTCAAGTCGCGGTTGGCTGCGGCTAGGGCAGCAAACTGTTCTTGGGTCACGTATAACCCGATTGTCCTAGGCAACTCAATCAATAGAGTTTCGGTTTCTGGACTGGCAGGTGTTTGTATCATCTTGACCTATATTTATAAGACCCGGTGGTAAGGAAATCCTCGTGTCACTATTCAAAAGGGAAAGAGTGGAAAGGCTAAAGTTTATCAAGTTCGTCAAGTCTTAGAGGCTATTGAGAAGTTGGAGGATAGTAATGAAAGTTAATTACCAACACTACACTTATAGCATTACATGGTCAAAAGAAGACGGGGAGTTTGTGGGATTGTGTGCAGAATTTCCCAGTCTATCTCACCTTGACACATCTCTGGTAGCTGCTTTAGAAGGCATTAGTAATTTAGTCGCAGAAGTCCTCGAAGACATGGAAACCTCTGGAGAATCTATTCCACAACCTCTTGCCGAGAAAAAATATAGCGGTAAATTTCAAATACGAATTCCACCGGAGCAACATCGTTCGTTGGCAATAAAAGCTGCTGAGTCTGGAGTAAGTCTTAACCGTTACATAAGTTTGAAGCTTATGTAGCTAGGGATTCGAGCATCATAGAGCAATCGACAACAAGCGATGCGCGTGGATTGAGCCCCATCGCGAGTCACTCGAACGCGCCCCGCGTGGCCTACGGCCTCAGCTTCCGCGCTTATGCGATCGCCCTTGACTTTACCCTTAGAAAAGTAAATTGCTTGAGGGAGAGAGCCAATGACATGCTAAGAATTGCCAAACCAAGCCTTGCAATTACCTATAGGTAACTACTTATGAGGTATAATAATACAGAGATTAACTAGTGAGTTATAACAATCTGGGATAAAATCTTACTCAATTGACTTTCGGCCAAAATTTCTAGAAGTCCATAAAAAGTAAAATCCACTAATATGAGTAAGAAAAAAAAGAAAAAACATCCTGGGGGACATAAGTTTTATGAACCTAGCGACTATAGGCCTGTAAACTGTAAAAACGTCCCAGGAGAACGAGCTAGGAAAAAATGTAAGAAATGGAACAAATTTGTGGCAGAAAGAGCTAAGCTGAAGAAACAAGGTCTGTTTGAAGAGATGAAAAAACTAGAGGAAGAGTATCACGGAATAGACTTAACACAAGAGACGACTGTCGATACTCCAGATTGCCTTGAAGAAGAAGAATTGTACTACGACGGTTATTTAGACGAATACAGAACTTGGTTTTAAGTCACCAGCTTGACCTAGCCTATTAATGATTTCAATTTAATCAGCTCTCCAAACTTTTCTGATAATCTAAGTTAAGAAATAGAAGTATATTACCAATGGCAATCCCGATGACGATAAATTTAGGTAAAATTACTGAAAGTAAATCATCCCAAAAATTTTTCATAACAGGAATATTACTTAATACACTATTCAAGATAAATTGGCAGCCTAAAGCACTCAATACACTTAGAAAAATGAAGAATAATACTTTCCACCAATTCCCTTCAACGATAGAGCGACTGTAATCGAAAGCGTCTTTTCCCCTTTGGTCTCGGAGAATAAAAGCCAGCCCATAGTATTGATTATTTACCGCATAAACTATCCCTGGGATTATAAGTAGCATAAATCGTAACAAATAGTTAATCCAAAATCTCAAAACTAGGCCAACTAGAGGAAGTAAACTCGAAACTATTTTTTGGACTGCACTCTGATAACTGGTATCTCTTCCATGAAGATAATTTTCTGTAATCAGCGATAAGGCTATGATATATATAATACCGGCTAAATTGACAACAATCGAAACAACTACAAAAAATGCCAAAAACCATCCTGAAGGGTTATTTTGATTTTCAGGGTTCAAAGCTGACAAAATTATCAGTAAAGGTAAATAAATCGTACAAAACAACAGTAGGATAGGCTTCAAGTTTTTCAGATAAACATCAAACCCCATTGAGATTAATTCGATTAATCCAAGTTTTCGGCTTTGAAGTTTAGATAGACTACTCATGGTGACGGCTCCATCAACGGGTATTGATATAGTAGTTATCAACTAGGTAAGGGTGAGGTTACTTTTTGAGTTTAGGTAATAGGTAAAAGGTAACCGAAAAAAAATATGTTTACCTTATTACTAGGATAAGCGCTATCAAATAAACAAGGGTTTAATTCTATGTGATTTAATCTAAATTTCCTACTGGTATAGAAAAAAGGACTCGAAAGGCGATTGTCAGAAGTTTGATCACCAGAAGGAACGCCCTTGGGATAGCTAGAACGACACAAGTTGGGAGTCTCAAGCCAACAGCCACCCCATATGCCTCAATGTGACGCTCTATAGTTAGTTGTCCTAGCGGTTTCGCCTACAGTTTTATTAGTATAATTAATTGTAATTATAAATTATAGTTATAGCAGTTTTCGTAGTAATGAGGTAAACAGGATTTTTTCCCACTTCCGTTCCCCCCTTATTAAGTTCCCCCCTTATTAAGGGGGGTTAGGGGGGATCCCTTTTCTGACTTCCCGACTCCCGACTCCCGACTCCCTCGGTGCGCTTTCCGTAGGCGAATTAAATTCGCCACGGGTCGCACCGCTCCCGACTCCCGCCCAACCCTGCAACTGTCTACCTGACCGATTTGAGAAATGCTAGATCATACCGGTGGTCGGCACACTACTCCCAGACAAAACCCATGCCAATCATCTAGTCCAATGGCATGAGCTGCTTCTTGATTGACCTTTGTAGGTTTCTGCTGAACACTTAACTTTCTAAACTTGATATAAGCCAACAATTAACAGCCGACAACCAAAGAGAGGTCTTCTGTCTGATGGAGTTATACAAACCTGGGCTTGTCCCTGACGATCCCTTGACAAAGAGAAAACGGTTTAACCAAGCCTCCCTAGGTTTAGTCTCTACTCTAAGTTTTCCAGTGATTGTTAGTACTGCTGACGCCATGCTCAAGTCAGCAGAAGTTACCCTTGTGGGTTATGAAAAAACTGGTAGTGGTCACTGCACTGCCATTGTGCGGGGAGCGATCGCTGAGGTCAGAATTGCTGTCGAATCGGGTAAGGATTATGCTCAACGAGAGGGTGAGTTGCTCTCCTCGACAATCATTGCGCGACCACTTCCCAACCTGGAAGTGATATTTCCCATCGGTGTTCACCTACTCGATCAAGTTAACCAAAATCATCGTAGCCGGGTCAGTAATCATGCCCTAGGTCTTTTAGAAACCAGGGGATTGCCAGCAATGGTTGGGGCCTCCGATGCCATGCTCAAAGCTGCCAATGTACAGCTTACTGCCTACGAAACCATTGGGGCGGGTTTATGTACTGCCATTATTCGGGGTCGTGTGGCAGATGTAGCAGTTGCTTTACAAGTTGGAATGGCTGAAGCCCAGCGTATTGGTGAACTAACCGCTGTGACAGTGATTCCTAGACCTCTTGAAGATTTAGAGAAAAGCTTGCCAGTAGCGAGTTGCCTGATCGAGGAGCAACCACAACCGTTGAGAATACCAGTTAAGGTAAAGGAAGCAGAAAAAGAGCTTGTAGAACTACCAGATTTAAGAAACTTACCCATACGTACCAAAGATTCATAATAGCTACCATGGAAAAAAGTCCACCATGAACACTATGAAACTTTCTTTTCCCCATTCCCCACTCCCTACTCCTGACTTTAAAGACTGTCAAAGACTAAGATCTATATCCTCATAGGAGTAATATCATTGAAGCAAGCCACATTGCATCAGTTAAGGGTCTTTGAAGCAGTCGCTCGGCACCACAGCTTTACACGAGCTGCAGAGGAACTGTTTCTCACCCAACCCACTGTCTCTATGCAGGTGAAGCAGCTAACCAAAGTTGTTGGTATGCCTCTGTTTGACCAGGTAGGTAAGCGAATCTACCTGACCCAGGTTGGTGAGGAACTAGTTAAAACCTGCCGCGATATCTTTGAGAATTTAGACCAGTTTGAGATGAAAGTGGCAGATCTCAAAGGTTTAAAACAGGGGCGTCTGCGCTTAGCAGTGATTACAACTGCGAAATATTTTATTCCTCGTTTACTAGGTCCGTTTTGCCAGCGTTATCCAGGCATTGATATTTCTCTGCAAGTCACCAACCACGAATACATCCTTGGTCGTCTCAGTGAGAATCTAGATGACTTATACATTATGAGTCAGCTTCCAGAAAACCAGGAGATCTGCTATAAACCAGTGCAAGAAAACCCCCTGGTTGTGATCGCACGGGCCGATCATCCTCTAGCTCAGGAAAAAAATATCTCCCTTAAACGTATAGCTCAAGAAACCTTTATTATGAGGGAGCCTGGTTCGGGAACACGCAAAGCTGTACAAAAACTATTCGATTACCACCAGATTTCACCAAAGGTGCGGCTGGATTTGGGGAGTAATGAGGCAATTAAGCAAGCGATCGCAGGGGGTTTAGGAATTTCTGTATTATCTCGTCATACCTTAGTTATGGAAGGGGTTAACTCTGAGCTGGTGGTTTTGGATGTAGAACACTTTCCCATCGAGCGTTACTGGTATGCGGTCTATCCACGTAGCAAACAACTATCGATTGTTGCTGGTACTTTTCTAAATTATCTATTGGGTTCAGAGCCACTGATTTGCCAAAAATAAGATTGCTCAATAGCTCAAGCAAACCAGCTGTATCCTCCTTTTGAGGGAACAGCTGGCTATTGTGCTTTTGTACAAAGCTACTATTGCTGAATTGGTTGACGCGGGATTTATTGAGATCTATTCAAATAATTTTGAGCTTGTTTGAGAGCGATCGCACCAATATTGTAAGCTACCCAGCCTAGTGCTAGGAGTAAAGGCAATAAGACTATTAATAGACGTAAATCCATGGTTCTAGTGTCCTGTTCTATAAAACGTGAACATCGCTGACAAAAACGTCACAACGACGCCTGTTTACTTCCTGTTTCAACTAGGACTGTCGGCAGCACCCTATCCACAGGCTTCAAATCGGCTGGAACCCAACCTAATATTGAAATTGAATTTGAGGTGACAACTTTGTTGCTCTACTCCGTTATTTTCGGGAGATTTAAAACTGATGGCTTTACTCAGTTACCTTTTCACAGGCTACCCACTCTTGTAGAAGATTATCTGGATGTCAAGCCTAATACTGTTATTGCTTGGTTATTGCATAGGCGAATTGTACCACATTCCCAGAGGAGTTTTGTTGAAAACATGCGGGTATGTTACGCATGCGTTACGCTAATCATGTACTAGATTGCTACTCCCGCGTTTTTCCGTGTTTTTACGAAAAAATTTTGGTAATCGCGCCCCGTCCTTATAGGACGGCTTTTTTTTTAAACAATGCCCTTGACAGTTTGTACTAGGTATGCTACCATCAAAGTCTAAACAATAGACTAAAAAACTAGATAAATACTATCTAACCATAAGTAGGCAACGTAAAAAATATGTATCAGATACATATTGCGTAATTTGGTCTAACGACTTAAACGTCTATGAAAAATTTAGATAAAAAAAAGTATCTATCTATACTATCTATATAAAAAAAGCGATGCAGTCGCTCATGGGGGGAACCCCCATGAGCGACTGCATCAAGACAAGGTACGGTGGGGCACACCGAAACCTAGGTCATAGACCAAACACGCTCATGGAGAATTGCCCTCTACCTTTCCTGGCTCCGGCCTGGTTAGGCAAGGCAGCTCTTTGAAGTGAGAATCCCCGTCCTTATAGGGCGGGGAGTGTCAAATATATAGTCGCACCTATGGGTCAATTTTTTTTAGTTAATTTTTCACTAACCTGATCACCCATTTGTCCAAGACGTTGCACGCTTCTTGGGAAAACTTAACCAAAGTTAATCAAAGTTACCCACAGTTGAATAATTGGTAAGGAATCGCTAAAAAGCGATACAGGGCTTTTGTGATAGTGTTTTTCTCAATTATTGTCCACTGTTCCCTGATCCGAAGTTCCCTGTTCCGGGTGCCTGGCAACGGCAGCGAAAGATTATTTTACACTAAATCCTAAATCTGTGCCTTTACCGGCATGAACTAGAGCCAACTTTTCATAGTGCCGTGCATGTTCAATCAGTTCAGCGGCTTGAGCCTCTGAAACATCTCGTAATTTTTTGGCAGGGACACCGACTACCAGGGAAAGGGGAGGAACGTCTTTACTAACCACAGCTCCAGCGCCCACGATACTACCATGACCGACACGAACCCCATCGAGTACCACTGCTCCAATACCAATCAAGCTACCCTGTTCAATATATGCTGAATGAATGACAGCGCGATGACCAACTGTGACATGGTCTTCTAAAACTGTTGGCTTGCCGGGATCTCCGTGTAAAATTGCGCCATCTTGAATATTAGTGCGATCGCCAATCTCGATCCGTTCCACATCACCTCTGACTACAGCACCATACCAAATGCTAACTCCTGCAGCTACGGACACCTGACCCATAACTACAGCATTAGGGGCGACAAAGGCAGCAAGAGAAAGATCTGGGGGAGGCCAAAAAGATGTCAGTATTGGGGTTTGAGGTAAGGGATAATCCACAATTAATCACAATAGGGAGATAATGGTAATTAATACCTTAGGTTTTACATAGGTTTTACAGTGGGGTCACTGAGACCAACACCACTAAATACCCAGTTATAATGATGGAGCCATTAGGTAATAGCATATACCTCTAAGGCACTCCCTAGCATTTAATGATTGATTCTAGCTTGCAGTACCCGATATTCGGTTCAGAAATTAAATGTCCTCACTGCCGTCAGATAATTCCGGCATTGACGTTGACTGACACTTACTTGTGTCCACGTCATGGTGCGTTTGAAGCCAACCCAAAAACTGGGGAACTGATTCATTTACAATCTGGGCGTCACTGGCGTCTATGGCAAGATAAATGGTACCGACAACACACTCATCCTGATGGAATTCGCTTTGAGATTCACGAAGCCCTAGACAAACTGTACACTGAAGGATATCGGGCAACACGGGTGATTATTGCCAGTCGTTATCGGGAATTAGTGAGTGCCTACCTAGAGCGCAGTACCCCCTGGCGAGGGAACTCAGAGTCAGGCCAACCCAGGTTGTATGGTTTGCCAGTAGAATTTAGCCCAGAACCTGAGGAAGAACCTTGTTGGGAAGTGATCAATTTTGATTTGGAAAAAGAACCTGGGGTACCTGTGCGCTACCCTTATTTCCGATTGTTTTAGTGATTGGTGATTGGTGAGCACGTGATTAGTGATTGCTAATTGGTGATTTCAGTAGACCTGTTGTTGGTTAGAAAGGAAAAAGGCCAAAGGACAAAATCCATGCATCACGCTTCGATTCGCACAGCCAATATTCATCGCGCGATCGCATTTTATGAGAAGTTAGGATTCACAGTATCTGAACGCTTCACTACTGGCATGACTCTAGCGTGTTGGCTGAAGGGACTGGGGGGACGCTTGGAACTGATCCAAATTCCTGAACCATTACCAGCACCGGATGCCTTTGGGGATGAGCATTATGTGGGATATTACCACGTATCTTTTGACCTAACTGATAGCGCTACTGACTTGCCAAGTTGGTTAGAGTCCTTGAAAGAAAGTTTTAAAGAGGCTTCTGAGCAGAACCCAGAGCAGTTTCAGCCCTTGAAGGTTCTGTTGGAACCTACCCAACAGATGATCGGTAATCATGTTTATGAGGTAGCCTTTATCGCTGATACTGATGGTTTACCGTTGGAGTTTTTGTATCTGCTAAAAACCTAGACCTAGACATCGGTTTTAGGGAGTCGGGAGTCAGGAGTCGGGAGTCGGGAGTCGGGAGTCGGGAGTCGGGAGTCGGGAGTCGGGAGTCGGGAGTCGGGAGTCGGAATGCCCTGAAAAAAAAATTACTAGTCTGTCTAGCTTTTTTTACCCTAATGAGGTACAATAAATTTTGCCCTGTTCCCTCTTCCCCTCCTGGGAGGGGTTAGGGGTGGGTTACTCTTCCCTGTTCCCTGTTCCCTGTTCCCTGTCCCCTATTCCCTGTTCCCTAAAACACTAAACTCTGTACATCACCAGATTAAAAAAATATATTGGTCACTTTTACCTTTTGGCTTTTACCTTGTGCCTTCTTTGCCGTCGTTCTGCTATCGACTGGCGGCGACTTTGTATAGACACAACTTTTGCCTCACTACTCTCTCGTGCCACCCGAATCAACAACCCAGCGGAACACAAACTGGAAATCATCGAACTTCCCCCATAACTAAAGAATGGGAAGGGTAAACCAGTAGTGGGAAGAGCCCCAGAAGCAACACCAATATTTAACAGAGACTGTCCTACAATAAACAGCATTGCCCCAATCGCGATTAACTGATAGACTCGGTTTCTTGCCTTGATAGCTACAATCACCGCTAGGGTCATGTATGTCATCAACAAAAACATTAGCGCTATACTACCAGCAAAGCCAAATTCTTCAGCAAAGACAGAAAAGATAAAATCAGTGTGTTGAATCGGTAAATAGAATAACTTTTGTTGGGATAACCCAAAACCAGAGCCCCAAGTACCACCCGAGCCAATAGCTAGAAGACTTTGAACCAATTGGTATCCATCTCGCATGGGATCAGCCCAAGGATTTAGGAATGACATCACCCGACGCCGCTGGTAATCCTTGATGCTGATACTGAGTACTGCCAGCAGGACACCACCAAATGCTGTACCTCCCAAGTAATAAAACGGTAACCCTGCCGCTAGAGCAACTAGCCACAAGGTCATCCCACAAAGTGCTGTTGTACTCAGATTAGGCTGTAACAAAATTCCGAGCAACACCACCATAAAAATCCCCAGCCACGTCAAACGGGTCCGCCACTGAAGCCGGTCCCACTGCCCAAATACCCGAGCCGCTTGTAACACTAGAAACGGCTTCATCAACTCCGACGGTTGTAGGGGAACCGAACCCACAGATACCCAGCGAGTTGCCCCATTAACCGTTGTTCCCACACCAGGAATTAACGTCAATAAGAGCAGCACCAAGAGCACCAAGACCAACCAATGGCTGATTTTTAGCAAATAACGCAACGGTGATCGCACCAATAGGTTAAATCCCACTAAACCCAAGACTACCCACATCAGCTGTCGCTTGACGTAGTATGTCCCATCCCCTAACTCGACATCTGCGATCGCATAAGAAGCTGAGAACAGAATTACTATTCCGATCAACAGCCATAGAAACGTTAACCACTTCAGTAACCGAGCAGTAACTGCCCAGTCTGTAGTAGAGGGGTTAAATAATAGAATCAGGTTACGTAGAGCCACGTTTGATCAGGTTGGTTAAAGGTTATGTGGTTGAAGGTTATTTGGTTAAAGGTTATGTGGTTGAAGGTTATTTGGTTGAAGGTTATTTGGTTATTTGGTTGAAGGTTATTTGGTTTAAGGTTATTTGGTTTAAGGTTATTTGGTTGTTCGCCTTTGGGCGAGGGTTTCTTGTTTATAGCTTTTATCATATTAATGAGGTGCACAATAGTTTTTCCCTGTTGCCTGTTGCCTTTTGCCTTTTGCCTATTCCCTAACATCCCAAATGTACCTCACCGAATTTATAAATGCTATATCTTCCCTCTGTTGCCTATGTTTCCATCCCCCCATTTTCCACCAAAAATCACAAAGGGGTCTTAGTAGACCCCCTGAAATTTTTTTTTTGATAAACAGCTATTATCGAAAAATCCTTACAAACCAGTGTTTGTACCTTGCTTACCAGTTGCCAGCTTAACTTTAATAATTTTGCCACCCATTTTCTGGATGCGCTGCTGCTCACGGAACCAGTTCTCGTAGGAAACGAGCTTGGTAAAAAAAGTATTCTGTAACTCCCGTTGTGTCCTAATTCTGCTGGGGCTTGGCACACAAGCAGTTACTTCAAACATCCGCATGAGCTTATTTCTCCTAGTAAAATTCAAGAAAATTTTAATTCTGGTTTGATTCCAAGATGGCTAAAAAACTCCCTAGCGCCTATAGCGAGGGAATAAATTGGTTAATCAAATATCTCAACTATTCCAAAGTCTGGGAGTTAATTGTCAATACTAGACTGTCAAAACTCCTCTGCTTGACTTACGTGAGCCAGATTCGCCTTTAACAAGCTAGCACTCACAATCAACTTCCCAGACCTTAATTACACAGACAACTACAGGCTGGCGAATTCCATCAACATGCTTCGCGCGTTAGCTTAAGCCAGAGCAGATGTAGTCAAAGTATACACCCATTTCCTTACCAGCATCAGGACCAACTAAGCTAGCGGTAACTTCCTTCATGCCTTGGATGGAATTGGTGGTATTGCCAATGGGAACACCAAGGGAGTTGTAGGTTTCCTTCAAGCCATTTAGTACGCGCTCATCAAGGATAGATGGGTCACCGGCCAACATCGCATAGGTAGCATAACGCAAGAAGTAATCCATGTCACGGATACAAGCTGCGTAGCGGCGAGTGGTGTACATGTTGCCACCAGGACGAGTGCTGTCGGAATACAACAGGGTCTTAGCAACTGCTTCCTTAACGATGGTAGCAGCATTAGCACTAATGGCAGTTGCTGCACGTACCCGCAGCTCACCAGTTTGGAAATAGCCTTTGAGCTTTTCCATTGCGGAGTCGTCTAGATATTTACCTTGGACGTCCGCAGAGTTGATAACAGCAGTAATTGCGTCTTGCATGATTCTATTTCCTTATTTAACTCAAGTTGTGATTATCGGTTCTACAGACAGACTATGCCATCATCAGAACACTAGGCAAAGGGGTATTTATTGCCCTACAACAATCCACCAATCACATAGTCGAAGTAAGAGCCAGCTTCAGCAGCATCGTCCCCAGACATCATGCCAGTAGCAATACCCTTCATGCAACGGACGCTTTCAGCAACAGCATCAATGGAGGTACCTAAAGACTTGTACATTTCCTTAGCACCTACTAGACCAATTTCCTCAATTGGTGTGGTATCACCAGCAACAATACCGTAGGTAATCAAGCGTAGGTAGTAATCCATGTCCCGCAGGCAAGTAGCGGTCATTTCTGGACCGTAGGCGTTACCACCAGGAGAGACAACATCTGGACGCTTTTGGAATAGTTGGTCTCCAGCTTGCTTAACAATTGTCTCACGGGAACCTGTTAAGGTTTGAGCGATACGTAAGCGCTGCTCACCAGAAGTAACAAAGCTTTTGATACCGTCTAATTCACTAGGGCTCAGATAGCGAGCCTCAGCATCTGCATTCACGATGGATTTCGTGACAATACTCATAGATGGATTCCTCCAGAAAAAAATATCACCAGGTTTGTTTAAACCGGCATTTCCAAGAATGAACGCTCTCTAACTAACCTTGCGGTGTAATTAGAGCTTCTGTCGCATTGCAGTTACCCGCAATGTGCCGGGTAAATCGCCGTTCTCGATACGCCGTCGGAACTTCAGCCGACGCACGTCCCAGCAAAACTTGCTTTGGCTAACCCTGCCTAAATTAAAGGCCTAAATCAAAGCCTAAATCAAAGCAGGTTAATCATAAACCTAGCTTCCGGGAATATTTTGCTACAGATTGTTGACATTTTTCCCAGCTTCGCAACACATCGTAACATTTTTCCTAATAAAGTACGAAGTTATGAAGGGTGAGTTACAGGTTAGTGGCCTGAGTTAGAGGTTAAAGGTTGAAAGTTTAACCTTTAAGGCTAGTCCAACCTACCGACCACCTCTAAACCTGTAAACCTCCAAACCTCCAAATTTTCAACATTTAACCTTGGCCTTTGGCCACGCTACGCGAACAACATTTAACCTTGGCCTTTGGCCACGCGTGCGCGTTCAACCTTTAACCTTTAACCTCCAACTTCCAACCTTCATAATTCAGACTTTTTGCTAACTAAGCCGCTGATAGGGGACTACGTCTTCACCAAAGAAGCGGGCATATTCTGAACTATCAACCATAGCGGTTACTGCAGCTTCTAGACCCGGTCCCGCCAACAGCTGCTGGTAGGTTTGAACCTCACCGTGAGTGTTAGGGGTACGTCCGAGTAAGTGCCGGAACAATAACTCGACTACTTTGGCAGGGGGATAAGGCTGGTAAAACCGCTGACTATAGGTGTTACTACTTGCCAAGGCTTTAACAAACTGCCGCACCGAAATTTCACCATTGCGCAGTTGACTGTCTAGATGCTGTTGTCGGTATCCGGCTGGGACTGGTTCACCAAATAAATCCAAAACCTGGTCATAAATGGCATCAATCACCACTGCGGTTTCGACCTGAGAAATGTTTGGGGTGATGCGGAAAATCCGTGTCGGCTTAGCAGATTTAGGATTCAAGGTTGAGTGGTTCCGATTAGAGGAACGACCTACCTTGGCCAGCTCGGAAGGGTTGGTAGCCACCTCCCACTTTTGGGCAGCCATATCTGCGATCGCTTTTCCGGTCAGAGGTAGCTTAGACGAATCCATGCGAGGCTCGACTGGATCAAAGCTTGGTACCACCACATCAGTATTCTGCTTGGTCTGCTGATTATACAGCTTCTCGGTGTTCGGGAAATTAGCAGCTGGTAAGGTGGGGAAGCGGCGGTACGGAACGGTATCTTCTCCAAATGCCTGAGCATATTCCATGCCATTGACCATTGCCCCAATAAAGCTCCGAATGCCTTCAGAGGCTAGAATTGCGTTGTAGGTCTGGATTTCCTTCTGAGTTAAGGGGGCACGTCCTAGGAAGTGCTTGGTACCCAGCTCAATCACCTTGGTGTTGGGGTAGGGGGTGTAGAACTCTTTGATGTAGAGATCAGAACAACCTAAGCCTTCAATAAACTCCTTGAGATTAATTTCGCCATTGCTCAGTCGGCTTTCGAGGGAGGTGAATGCTGCTTTGATCAGATAGGGTTCAAGATCCCGCTCAAATATTTGCCGATAAGCTGCTCCAATCAGGACTTTCAAGGCTGGCTTATCATTAAGGTCAATCAGCTTAAAGATCTTGGTTTGTTCACGCTGTACACTGACCCCCTGATTAATCCGGAATTCAACTTCCGGTTCGGTGAGCATGTCTTTGCCCATACCCAGCTCAACAAAGCGAGGTACTTTCTCCTCAGCCATGATTGCCATTGCTGATGTCACGCTACCAGACACTCCGGTGCGCATTTTTAAACCAGCTGCCGTCACATAGCGCTCATAGGGAACCGTATCTTCCCCAAATGCCTCAGAGTACTCTTTGGTGTTGACAATTGCCTCTACTACACCGTAGAAACCTTTTTTATAGGCAACATCATAGTAACTGTTCATCTCGGAGCGCCCATAGCTAGGACGACCGAGCAAACGTCGGTGGATATATTCTATTGCCTTGACCACATACAATGGTGTCCAGTAACGTTTGCGGAAACCATCAGACTTAGCCAGCATTAGGATAAACTCGCGGACGGTAATTTCACCGTTTTCCAGCCGAGCTTCCCCTGAAGTCAGCCGTTCCCCTTCATAGGGCATAAAGCCAAAGACTTGAAGGTAACAGGCACGAATTACCCTTTGAGTAGAGCTTTCGGCAAATTTGATACTCTTGTCTTGTGTACTAGGGATCTGATCAAGGCGGATCACCTTAGAGCCAAGGGAACCGGGGAACATACCCCTTGCCCCTGGATTACTATTTTGGTTGTTGATCCCTGGTCCTTGGTGGATCAGCAGGCGTTTAGTATCTTTGCCAAAGAGAGCGGGGGTGGTAGTAGGATTCCGGGTTTCTTTCGGGAAAATTGCCCCAAACTGAATTTCCAAGGAGTCATTACCAGAACCATAGACATGTTGGTCAGGCAGGGGTTGCTCGTACTTGGCAAAGGTATTGAGGAACTGGGCATCCTTACGGAAGGGAGCACTATAGCGCAATAAATCTTGCTGCATCCCCCAGTTGCGGCATTCTTGAGCCTCTTGACCATAACCCCTCAGATAGGGAACCGTTTCTTCGGCAAAGTAATCCGAGTATTCCTCAGAATCCACCAGGGCATCTACTAGAGCGGGTAAACCACCATCGGAAACAATGGAGAAGTAGCTTTGCACTTCTTCCCTTGAAGATGGACCCCTACCTAGGAAATGACGGAAAGCTAGTTCTAAGGCCCGACTATTGATAAAAGGTTCAAAGAATTGCTTCCGGTATAGTTCAGATTTGCCCAAACGGCGAACAAACTCCTTCATGGAAATGTTCCCGTTTTTAACTAGAGATTCTAGATAAGAAATTGACAAACCGTAGGCGCGGGTAATGTCACGCTCAAAGATTTGCCGGTAGGCAGCTTTAACTACCTCAGTTTTTTCTGAGGATGACAGACCGGGCTTCATCACAAACTTAGGACGCCGCTCGGCTGCATTAAAGTAACTTTGGGGCAATTGCAGCCCTTGTTGGTCTATCGAAGGCCGTTGCCGCAGTTTATCGGAGGGTGTAGCAGCTTTAAATTCGTTCAGGGTAATGTCAAAGTACTGGGCAACAATCTCCTGTGCCGACTGATCACCTTTGAAATAATCTAGTGAAGCCGCCCGCATTCCCTGGATTGCCACGATGGTGGCATCAGCTGAACAAGCATTTTCAATGACTTCCCGCAAACCTCGAACATTAACTACTAGGATGTTGGGATCACCAGCAACAATGGCGTAAGTGATATAGCGCAACATCCAAGATAGGTCCCGCAAGGACTTTTGCATATTCCTCGGGCCATAGCGGTTGATGTCGATGGGACGGAAACCTGGTGGGGTTGGTCCAGTCGGAGAACTAAACAGAGCGCGGAAGCCCGAAAATAATCCACCTCCACTCTCGACAAAGGTACTAGTCCCCAAGGTTTTGGTGTCGGGAACCCCTGTAGCTCCAGCCCCTACTAGGGCAGGTTCTTCCTTAGGCTTTTCCAGGAAAGCCATTGGGGAACCACCCACGAAAATCCGATTAGCCGCCTTGGATACGATTAGGTCTGAGTTTTTGGTGAGCAGATCAGCAATTGCTAAACGCTGTTCTCCAGAACGGAAGTAATCCAGTAGCTCGTTGATCTCTCCATTTCCTAAGAATCGGTCTTGCTGCTCTGCTTGGATAATGGTTGCAGATGGGACAGTTTGATAGAGTTGCACAGGAGCAACTGAGCTTCCACCACTTGCCTTGACACTCATTGGTTTGTTAAAGCTCCTAAATTTTTATGCTGTCATTGCGAACTTATGCCGCAGTTAATAAACACGTTTTAGACACCCATTTGGTAGGTAGGCATTTGGTGTTAGTCCTATCCAATCTCACTTTGGAGCAAGGGATAAGGATAATCTACTAAGGGAGTAGGTTCCATAGTATTTCTCACAGAATTTGCCAAAATGGATGTCATTGCTAAACTCAACTAGCTTTTAGATTAAAACTTTTCTGATCTCTACGGTTTATTTATTAAGAATTGTATAGAATTTAGGGGATCAAGTTCAGGATTGATGGCCATTGATCCCAGTAAACCCTCGAAATTATACTTTATTTTCGTAAAAAATTTCTCCGAATAATTAACTTTTGTAAAGTTTTGTGATGAAAACCTCTCAAGAAACCGCTGCTGCCGTTGAGCGCCTCTACGATACCTACCCTTTTCCCCCAGAACCCTTACTCGATGAGCCACCTCCTGGATACAACTGGCGCTGGAATTGGCGAGCTGCTTATAGTTTTTGTACTGGGCAAACACCCCAAAGAGAGGAGATTCGGATTCTAGATGCTGGTTGTGGGACGGGGGTAGGCACAGAGTATCTAGTTCACCTCAATCCCCAAGCCTCAGTAGTGGGGATTGATCTTAGTGCTGGGGCCTTGAAGGTAGCCCAGGAACGCTGTCGCCGCTCAGGTGCTGATCGGGTCGAGTTTCATCACCTGAGCTTATACGATGTTGAGCAAATCGAGGGTCAGTTCGATCTAATTAACTGTGTGGGAGTGTTACATCACTTGCCAGACCCGATTCGTGGAATTCAATCGATAGCTAAGAAACTAGCACCAGGGGGCTTATTTCATATCTTTGTCTATGCTGAATTAGGACGCTGGGAAATCCAGTTGATGCAGCAAGCGATCGCACTTTTGCAGGGTCAAAAGCAGGGAGACTACCAGGATGGGGTCAAGGTCGGTCGTCAATTATTTGAAGCGCTACCAGAAAAAAACCGAATTGTCAAGCGAGACCGGGAACGCTGGGCTTTGGAAAACCATCAGGATGAATGCTTCGCGGATATGTACGTTCATCCCCAAGAAATTGACTATAACATTGAAACCCTATTTGAACTAATTGATGCTGCTGGCTTAGAGTTTCTTGGGTTTTCTAATCCCCGCTACTGGCAGAAAGAGCGCTTATTTGGCAAGAATCCAGAGTTAATGGCACGCTCAGAAGGTCTGAGTGAACGGGAGCTATATCGGTTAATTGAATTATTAGATCCGGAACTAACTCACTATGAGTTTTTCTTGACCCGTCCTCCCTTAGAGCGGGTAGATTGGTCAGAAGATAACGACCTGTTAGCCGCAATTCCAGAACGCCACCCTTGTATGACCGGTTGGCCAAGTAAGTCCCTATTTGACTATGATTACCAGCTGGTTAAGCTATCAGACGAGGAATTTACGTTTCTCGAAGCCTGTGACCAGAATGGTAGCTCACCCGACAACTCATCCCAATCCCAAACCGTAGCAGAAATTATCAAGCATGTTAACGTCGATTTAGATGGAGTGCGATCGCTACTCCAACGCCAGTTGATTATGCTCAATCATTGATAGTTGATAATGCAAGCATTCAGCTATCAGCTATCAGCCGTCAGCTTTGTGGAACAGGCTTCTAGCCTGTCAGGTGAGTTCACTCAGAAGTCAGCAGTCAGCGGTCAGCGGTCAGCTTTGTGGAACAGGCTTCTAGCCTGTCAGGTGAGTTCACTCAGAAGTCAGCAGTCAGCGGTCAGCGGTCAGCTTTGTGGAACAGGCTTCTAGCCTGTCAGGTGAGTTCACTCAGATTAAACCAATGCTTACCTGTTGTATTCAAAAGCGGTCAGCGGTCAGCGGTCAGCTTTGTGGAACAGGCTTCTAGCCTGTCAGGTGAGTTCACTCAGATTAAACCAATGCTTACCTGTTGTATTCAAAAGCTGATAACTGATAGCTGATAGCTGATAGCTGATAGCTGATAGCTGATAGCTGATAGCTGATAACTGATAGCTCCATCCCTGTTCCCTGTTCCCTGTTCCCTGTTCCCTATCAGATGACAAATGACAAATGCTTGCCCAAGGTTTCAGTAGTTGTACCAATCTACAACGGTGAAGCAGATTTACCAGAGTTAGTCCGTTGTTTACAGGCACAGACCTATCCCACTGACCAAGTAGAGTATCTGTTAGTGGATAATAATAGCAGCGATCGCACTGCCTCACTAATCGAAACTGCCGTTACTAAGGGAGCATCTGATGGCATAACCTTCCACTACATCCTAGAAGACCAGATTCAAAGCTCCTATGCAGCCCGTAACAAAGGAATTCGAGCAGCTAAGGGGGAAATAATTGCCTTTACTGATGCAGACTGTCGTCCCCAACCCCATTGGTTAGCAGACCTGGTCTCACCCTTTACCAATCTCAGTATTGGTATCGTTGCGGGTCAAATCATCGGGTTGCCCGGTAAAACCTGGCTAGAAAAACACGCTGAGTACCATAATGTTCTATCTCAGGAACATACCTTAAACAATTCTTATTGTCCCTACGGTCAAACCGCTAACCTAGCAATCCGACGGCAAGCATTCGAGGAAGTGGGATTGTTCCGTCCTTACCTGACCACTGGTGGTGATGCTGATATCTGCTGGCGTATTCAAAAGCAAAGCAACTGGCAATTACTCCTTGCTCCAACTGCAATAGTGGAGCACCGACACCGTTCCACTTTTCGGGAGTATCACAGTCAATGGCATCGCTATGGTCGCTCTAACCGTTACTTACATCAGCTCCATGGTGTGCCGTTGATGCGGGATATTCCACCAAAGGAATATCTGTATCGGATCAGTCGTTGGTTGCTGAAAGAACTACCGCGCAATAGTATTAATGCGATCGCAGGCAAAACCGATCCCATTGAGTTAATCAGCACACCGATTGGTCTGTTTGGAACTTGGGCAAGGGCAAAGGGACAACAGGAAGCCCGGCTGCCAGACAAAGCTGATCAAATTGAGTGGCTTTCCCATGGAAGCTGATAGCTGCATCCCGATTCCAGTTCCCCTCTTGGGAGGGGTTAGGGGTGGGTTCCGATTCCCGATTCCCGATTAATCACAAATCACTTATTATAAGTAAATTACGCTACATTGGGCTACACTACGCTACACTAAGGGTAGTACGGGTTAAGGAAGTAGCGATGTCAGCAAAGCTCTTAAACGAAGTAGGGGTTAAGGAAGTAGCGATGTCAGCAAAACTTTTATTGGTAGATGACGAACCAGGAGTAAGGGACGCGGTCAAAGAGTATTTGACAGAATTTGGTTTTACCGTACAGGTTGCCAGCAATGCTAATGATGCTTGGCAGATGTTACAGCAAAACACACCCGAGCTAGTAATTTCTGACATCATGATGCCTAAAGTAGATGGGTATCAATTCCTACAGCAGCTTCGAGATGACCCCCGTTTTAAAGCACTGCCAGTGGTGTTTCTGACCGCCCGTGGTATGACTTCAGATCGAATTCAGGGTTATCAAGCCGGTTGTGATGCGTACCTACCGAAGCCCTTTGATCCAGATGAATTAGTCGCTATTGTTAAAAACCTTTTGGAGCGTCGCGCTGCTAACTCTGAAGATAGTGTAGGTAGTACAGAGCTTGAGAAGATAGCCAAGCAGGTGGCTGAAATTCGGGCAATGTTAGACCAGAAGCATGGGATTGTCCAAACTCCTCCACCCTTGCGGATTGATTTTACAGCTAGAGAGCAGAGTGTTTTAGATTTGGTTGCCCAAGGGCTAATGAATAAAGAAATTGCCCGACGTTTAGAGACTAGCGTTCGTAATGTTGAGAAATACGTTAGTCGTTTGTTTAGCAAAACCGGAACTAATAGCCGTACTGAGTTAGTTCGCTATGCTTTGGAACATGGTTTAACTAAGTGAAGGTTTAGCCTATCCTTAGGAACAGCACAAACAGGATTGTCCATCGTGGGATGGGGTTAACTACGCTTGGGGATTTGCGATCGCAAATCGTTTAGAAGTGTTGAGGAATCCAAGGTAAAATAACTCAATACAAATCTAGACAGAGTGAGACAGCAATGACTCCACAAAAGTCCTTGGCTACATCAGCCCAGGCTGCTTATGATCTTGTGGGTAAGTACAACCAGGATCAGATTAACGGTTTTGATGAAGACTTTTTGACATCGTTTGTCGAGCTTCTAGACCTGGAAAATGCTCAGAATGTACTTGACGCAATGGGCGGAGATGGAAACCTCACCTGCCGCATGATCAACTACTGTTTAGATCGTAACATTAATGTTCCGTTAATCACCTTACTTGAATATTCGTGACATACTCCCAACGTTGCCCTAACGGGACAACGCGGGCTTCTTGCCAACACCACCCAACGGTTAGGTTACTCGGCAAGCTTTACTGCTGACGGGATGCCCCACCGCCAAATTCAATATATTTTTAGCTGCATTAACATCCCTGTCTTCTGTGTAACCACAATGAGGACAGGAATGAATGCGGTCTTTTAGTTTCTTGGGAACTTTTTTTCCGCAATTAGAGCAGTTCTGGCTGGTATTTCTAGGATTAACTGCTTTCGTTATCAACCCAGCATTTAAGGCCGTAGGCCACGCTACGCGAACGGCTTTGATTGACAATATAGTAAGGAATTGCCCCCAACCAGCGTCTAGAACTGACTTAGCCATTCTAGTCTTGGCCAAACCTTTGATATTCAGTTTTTCGTGAGCTACTAGATTCGCCGAAGGCGACGCTACGCGAACGTGATTATCTAGTAAGCCCTTAACCGTCTTGAAATGGAAATCTTTTCGAGTATCAGCTACCTTTTTATGGGCCACCCCTAATTTCGTTACAGCCTTTTTTCGATTGTTGCTGCCTTTTCTGGAGCGGCTAACAGCTTTTTGGATTTTCTTAAGCCGTTTCTGGGCTTTTCGGTAATACTGAGGGATTTCAATCTCTGAACCATCAGACTTAATCAAGAATGATTTAAGACCCATGTCAATTCCGATCGGACTAGATATCTGATCAACTGGAATAATATTGGGAACAGTGTCATCCTGAACAGACAGTGTGATATAGATTCCGTCAGCTTTATTGGTAACGGTAGCAGTCTTGATTTTAAAACCTTCAGGAATTGGCCTGTGATAGATCATTTTAACCCAACCAAATTTAGGTAATTTTAATTGATTGCCTTTGATTGGATCTTTTCCTAAAGACGGAAAGGTCAAGGAACGATACCGCCCTTTACCTTTAAAACGAGGTCTGCCGCTCCTCTTTCCTTTAGAATCTCCTTTTAGCCATCTTTTAAAAGCTAGATCTACTCGTTTAACACAATCCTGTAAAACGTGAGCATGAAGATCTGCGTACCAAGGTCTATCCTTCTTGAGTCCAGGCAGTGTCCTCTTTTGAGAGAAATAATCTGGGTTCTCTCTTAATTCTGGTAAATGACAAACAAGAGGGCAGGAGTTAACGGAACAGCGGTTCTGTTCATACCAGTTGAAGCGATCGGCCAATAGGTAATTATATTGATGCCTTAACATGTCTAGCCATCGATCTAATTCCACGACTTGCTTTTTTGTTAATCTCAGCCTGTACTGATATGCCGATCTCATTGTTGCCCTCTTGTTTTCGACCTATTATTAGAGTAGCAAGCGTAGTTACAATTGTCAATGCAAAAATGAAAGATAAGACTATAATGATCAGGTTGACTAATTTTGAAAAACAGCAACTAAAACAGGAGGCCGACCGCCGGGGGATGACTTCCTCTGAGTTACTAAGAAGCTTGATAGCTCGCTTCCCTGAACCAAAAAAATCCTAGTTGGTGATTCCGTTCTACTCCATCACCGGGCTATCCTTCCTAGAGACGAAACCTTAGGATAGTGGAGCCTTTATGGTTGGTCGGTTATGCATAAAAGGGTTAAAACTTTATGATTAAGGCTCCACTATCCTTACGGTAACTTTGAGACGCCCACCTTTCAGGTAGGGCGCGGGGCTGTCGCCCAAAAGCTCAGTGCAGACCGAGCTTGCACGCACTGCTATTGATTCGGATCAAGTTGCGATCATCCATGGGGATGTGCTCTCTATAACAGACTTACAGTCTGGTGAAAAGCTACCTGAAAATTCCTTTGATCGGGTTGTGATCAAGAGCGGTACCCACGAAATTCCCCTCGACAAACAACATCAGCTCTACAGCAGTGTCTTTCAAATACTCAAACCCGGTGGATTATTTATCAATCTCGGCTTTCTTTTTGATGATGTCCAGGAACGAGATTAATTTGTAGAGATTACGAAAGTGAAGGATCGCCTGATTGGTGCAATGGATGCCGTTGCCAATCGCTATTTTCTGATGGGCGAGGAATTGTATAGATTTCTCGATCTAGCTGGTTTCAAAGAGGCTAAAGGACACAGGTTCTTTGAGTATGTTATCCGCTCAGAGATTGTTGAGAAAGAATATTTCTCACAGCCAAAATTGAACAACGCGATGGTTGAACTCCGGGCTGCCCAAGAGCGAGCCACGACACTGCGGAACCATGGACGTATATTATTAGAGGCAAATCGCAGTACCATGCGTCTTCCTGGAGAAATAACCATTGCGGTCAAGCCCCAGTAGCAGAGCACTCAGAGTGTCAATTAAATGGTGTACAATACTCCCGTATGTTATACGCTTTTTCTAATGGGAGGTTAAATGTGCTTGATATAGAACAGGATGCTCGCTAGTGGATTTAGATTTGTGTTAGTCCCTATAGTGACAAAAATGCTCGCTTAACTAACACCTGAGCATTACAGATATCTAAACTTGAGATAGCAGTATATGCAAGGTATTAGGTGTTAGGTGTTTAAAAAAAACATCAACAGAAAACCTAATACGTAATACCTAATATCTAACACCTAGACTTAGACTCTAATGGCTAAATCCAGCAATACACTCTTTGTTATCTCTCTGAGCGCCTTTACAAACCTGATCGGATTTGGCATTGTTATTCCGCTTCTGCCCTTCTATGCTAAATCCTTCGGCGCTTCCGCCAGTACAATAACCCTGCTGTTTAGTGTTTATGCTCTAGCCAGCTTCGTTACAACGCTATTTTTAGGTAGCCTAAGCGATCGCGTTGGGCGACGGCCTTTACTACTCCTGAGCTTAGCTGGAAGTGCGATCGCTTATCTTTGGTTTGCCTTAGCGAACTCCCTCATTACCTTGTTTTTGGCTCGAGCACTAGCAGGTGCCATGAGCTATAGCATCGTGATTGCCCAAGCCTATGTTGGTGATATCACGACCCCAGAAAATCGTAGTAAAGGTATGGGAATTCTAGGGGCTGCCTTAGGACTTGGCTTCACCTTGGGACCTGCCCTTTCTGGTGTTTTAGTGGGGTTAGGGGGAGATAACCCAAACCTCCGATTGCCACTCTTCATAGCAGCCTTATTTTCTTTTGTTGCCTTCTTATTAGCTTGGAAATTTTTACCAGTTTCCCAGTCTAAATCTGCACCATCAAGTCATTCTAAGAAGCCCCAATCTAAAGCAGAGACTTTTAATCTTTGGCTTGTGATCAAGGAAAACCCTATTATTGCTTTTTTGATTAGCCTCGGGTTCTTTCTAAGATTTGGCCTATTTATTACCCAAACAATTTTAGCCCTGTGGTTAAACGACATTTGGGGATGGAGTGCTGAACACACTGGGTATGCCTTTCTTTTGCTTGGCTTGGTCACGGTAGTTACTCAAGGGATTTTAATTGGGCCGATTGTCAAAACCTTGGGAGAGGTGAATATGCTGATCCTGGGACTCGGTATTACAGTAGTTGCATTCGTCTCCTTTCCTTTGGCTAAACACCTTTATGTGCTACTTTTTACATTGGTACTTCTGGGTTTTGGGGACTCCCTGTTTCGGCCCTCTCTGGGTAGCTTATTGTCCCAGGCTGCAGGCACCAAATACCAAGGAAGCGTGCTAGGTGCTGCCCAGTCTTTAACCCCTCTAGGTGCCATTGCTGGACCCTTCGTCTCTGGATTACTGTTTGAGTACGTTAACCCTGGTGCCCCTTTTATCGCGAGTGCGCTGTTATTTGGGAGTCAGATTGTTTTAGCCTGGATATGGTTGAGGGGATCAAATTTATCCAATGCCATGAGTCAACGCCGTCAGCGCAAACTAAAACGATTATTTAAAATGCTGGACTACGATGGCAATGGTGCCATTGAACCCCAAGACTTTGAAAAAACAGTGGCATCATTGGCAGACATTCGAGGGTGGTCAAAACAATCCCAAGAGTATCAGCTGATGGCCAGTTCCTGGCTTGGTTTTGGTCAGCGTTTGCTGGAGTTGGCGGATGCCAATGGAGACGGAAAAATTGAATTACACGAATGGTTAGATTACCTCGCTAAGCGCTTTGATCATGGTTTTGCAGATGCCTTTTTACAATTGATGGATGTCAATTTAGATGGAGAGATAGCAGTAGAAGAGCTAACCGCATTTTATAAAACCTATAATATTGACGTTAGTGAAATCTCTAATAACTTCCAGCGCTTAGACCTCAATCAAGATGGCTCGATTTCCAGAACTGAAATGGGAGAGTTGTTTGATCAGTTCCTCTACAGCGAAGAAGAGCTAGAAATGGGTAGTTGGCTATTTCCTGGCTAACTGAAGCAGAAATTATCAACAATTTTTCTACTCCTATACCAGTGAATTTAGATCCTCTAAACACCTATGGCAAGTAATCTGAAAAAAAAACTTCATTGCTTCTATCCTGCAAAGCGTTGAAAACATCGGTAACCGTCTGCCTGATCCTGTCACGATCTTTATTGTTCTGTGTTTTACTATTGTTATTTTAAGTGCGATCGCAAGTGTTATGGGGGTGTCAGTCACTCATCCAGCAACCCAAGAAACCATCGAGGCAATTTCTATCCTGACCCCAGACGGAATTCGTCGCATTGTCAGTAAGGCTGTGACTAATTTTGTTTCCTTTCCACCATTGGGAACTGTATTAGTGGCAGTTTTGGGATTTGGAGTGGCCGAATATACAGGATTTATAGCTGCAATTCTGCGGCAGGGAGTTTTAATTGCACCAGCCCAGTGTCCTGGCATTTTTCATGGCTCAATTTGTTGCTTATTTTAGTTGGTCAAACTTAGGAATTATCGTCGCAATTTCGGGAGCATAATTGTTACAAAAAACCGGATTAACAGGAATTCCTTTGCTGTTGGGTCTGATTTTTTTCACTGGATTCATTAATCTGTTTATTGGTTCCGCTTCGGGGAAGTGGGCAATTATGGCACCTGTTTTTGTTCCGATGTTAATGTTGTTGGGCTATGCTCCAGAGCTTACTCAATTAGTTTATCGGATTGGGGATTCTAGCACAAATATGATTACGCCGCTGTTGCCCTATTTTCCGATTATTGTGGCTTATGGCCAAAAATATGATAAAAATTTGGGTTTAGGAACGTTGATTGCGATGATGTTGCCCTATTCATTAGCTTTTCTTCTTGGATGGTCAATTCTTTTCATCTTGTGGTTATTTTTGGGATTACCTTGGGGACCTGCAGTGTCTACTTATTTGTAATTACCAATGGAGATGAAAAAATTCAATTAGACCCCTCAAATCCTTGAAATCTCCTTCTCTTTTTCTTTACCAAACCTCTCTACAATACCAACTTCTGCACCGCCCCTCGCTTCGCCTCCTCACCCCGTCGGTGATAAGTCCTAATCAATGACAACAGCAAATTGAGCCACACCATAGTGATTTTGCCATGGGATTTTGACCCCTGGCATGCTATGACTCTAAGGTCAGCAATGGCTAAGGCTCTGATCAGCCTCGAGGCTAGGGCGTGTTTTCAAACTCGGAGATCCCCCTAAATCCCCCTTAAAAAAGGGAGACTTTGAGTATGGATCCCCCCTTATTAAGGGGGGCTGGGGGGGTACATAATCTTGCGGAAAACTTTGAAAACATGCCCTAATAAATGGCTCTATTTTCAGGGTCCCTTGAAAGCTCTATCCCTTCTACAGCAAACATTAGAGCCTTGTTGTCATCCTTAAACAACTTTGCCTTAAATCCTATTACCTTCGCCTAAAGAGCAAGGTAGCTCACACTTTAGCCAGTATTAACTTAAGTAAAGTTACGTTAAGATACTTTGCATTTTCTTATCAACCTTGGCAAAAGTTTGTTATCGTTCATTATCGGCATACATAACTTTAAGAAAGGACAACAGACATGAAGACTTCTCAAACTCCCAACCATTTGGGTCAATCAGTGGCTTTAGGTCTTGTTTTGGTCGTAGCCAGTGTTGGTATTTTCATCCTGATGATGGTTCAAAGTGGTGCTTTGCAGTCTTAATATTCGTTATCGATCAGGCTTGCCATCCCTGGTTCAACTTTTCCTGAAAGGAAAAAAGCCCACCTATAGCGCTATAGGTGGGTCTTGACACTCCCCGGTCTAAAGACGCGGGGATTCCTAGATCAACGAGCCGCCTTAAACCGCCGTGTTCCAATCTTTGACGCCGCCAAAAACCGGACAATACTCAACCAAAAATCCGTGAAAACACCAAATTCCCAGTTAATTCACGACAGACCTAGAGGGCAGTTCTCCTTAGGCGTTTGACTACTCGATAGGAAGTGCCTTAAAAAGTCCGTTTTTCTTCCTTTTCGTCTGGTTCCGGTGTGCCCCACCGTACCTTGTTTGATCTCAAGTTTTGTTTTTCTAGGTTCACACGCCAACGGTTAATTGACGGTTGGGTTTTTAAGGAGGAGATTCCCTTCCCTCCGGGCATTACTACTTTGTGGGCGATCAATTGCGGATCTCTCTTCCGGTTGAGCCAACGGTTTTTCAGCCTGTACCCTATACTATAATTATACTCTAGCGCTAGAGAAGTGTCAACCAAAAAGCAGTCCTAGAAGGACGGGGTTTTAGATCCAAGATTTTTGATAAGTTGACCAGAAGCAACCCCGTGGCTTCACCAAACATTAACCAAAATTTATACCGGCTAACCCTTCCCGAATAGGGGGTGTTCATGGTAAAACTCATCAGTAAGTGAACCATCCCAAAAGTACACGACCCTGATGAGTATGAAAACATTGACTTTGCTACAGCAAACTTTGTTCCTCCTTCTTAGCTTATTTTTTTCCGTAGTGGCAACCCCCCTGCCAGAAATTGCTGAAGCAATGCCAACTCTGGTATCTAGCCGACAGCAGTATAATCAACAGCTCAATGACCTTCTCCATCAAGCACGAGAGTTTGTAGATGCAGGTGACTATGAGGAAGCTGTTGCTATTTATAAGGAAGCAGCTGAGCTGGAGCAGGGAAACCCTAAGATTTTTTCGGGCATTGGCTACTTACAGGCAAGTCTGGGCAAATTCCAAGAAGCAGCCGCCGCTTACAAAAAAGCGATCGCACTCGAGCCAGAAAATGCTAATTTCCATTACGCACTGGGTTACAGTCTCGCCAATGCTGGGGACAATGCTGGTGCTGCTACGGCCTATCGTCGTGCCACTAAACTGAACCGAGAGAATATTAACGCCTATTTTGGTTTGGCCATTACCCTGCTACGTCAAAAGGACTATCAAGGCGCTATAGAAACCTATGAAAAAATCCTGGAAATTGAGCCAGACAATCTAACAGTATACCAGTTAATCGGTGCAGCCTGGTTAGAGCAGGAAAATGCTGAAGAAGCCATTAAAGTGTTCCAAAAAGCAGCGGAAATTGCTCCGAACGAAACCAGAATCCAACTAAGTTTGGGCACAGCTTGGTTGATTCATGGGGATGAGATGGCTGGACTGGCGGCTTTTGAAAAAGCGGTGAAATTAGCCCCTCGTAATCCTGACATTCACCTCCAGATCGGTCAAATCCTGGAATCAAAAGGGAATTTATCCAGTGCCCTCAAAGCATTTCGTCGAGCAGTTTCTGCCCAACCTGATTTAGTAGAAGCACAGGAGTACATCGGGAAAATTCTTCTAGCCCAAGAACAATATGTACCAGCAGTAGTAACCTATAGACGTTTAATTGAACTGGCTCCGGAAAATGCCCAAGCTCACTATAACCTAGGAGTTGCCTTGAAAAAACGTTCTCGCGTCACCGAAGCCCTCACTGCTGTGGAAAAAGCCCTAGAACTTTACCAGAGTCAACGGGATAACCAAGGTATTGAGCAGACCGAGTCTCTGCTGAAGCAACTGCAAGAGTTTCTATAAGGATCACCCAGTGAGGGCATCATATCAAGTCCGGATCATTAGCCTTAATCAAAATCTAGCTGATCTGTGCATCTCCCTATCTCCCCATCAATCTCTTTTATTTTTAGTGTTCAACCGGACTTGAGATCAGGGGATAAAACTGCTATGGCTCAAGGTAACTTAAGATTACAAGGTATTCCGCGATCACAATAACGGTACAGAAACTATCAATCCGCACCATTTCCGTAAATTTTTGTTAAAAATAACCTAAAAATTCCGTAAACTGCCTGGCTTCCCCTGAGAAATAATCTAGAGGTCAAGTTCCTTGACTCCTTATAGGTACCTCCAGACAACTAGCTAGTTGTGCAGTAGCAAAAGATGAATAATCGGCAAAGTAAGCCCTCAACCAGAGGGCTAGGGATATTGTGCTTAACTGAAAAAGCCCTAACCCTAATCGGATGGGTGGTGATGGCTTTTTCTGGTAACTATGCCCTAGCCCAGATTACCCCTGACCAAACCTTGGGTAATGAATCGTCAGTGGTAACACCAAATCTAACTATCAGGGGAGAGCCAGGGGACTTGATTGAAGGGGGAGCAGCGCGAGGTAGTAACCTCTTCCACAGCTTTCAAGATTTTAATGTTGGTCAGCTACAGCGGGTTTACTTTGCCAATCCAGCTGGAATCGAGAACATTCTGTCTCGGGTGACCGGAAGTAATATCTCCAACATTCTAGGAACTCTTGGTGTCGATGGTGGAGCGAATCTGTTTTTACTCAATCCCAATGGCATTGTGTTTGGCCAGAATGCCAGGTTGGATGTGGCAGGTTCCTTTTTCGCCAGTACAGCCAATAGTTTAGTGTTCAACAACGGTACAGAATTCAGTGCCACCAATCCAGAAGCCCCCCCTTTATTGAGTATTACTATTACTCCGGGATTGCAGTATGGCTTGAATCAACCCAAACCCAAAATTACTAACGCTGGTTATTTAGTAGTGGGGCAAGACCTAACCCTAGCGGCTGGTCAGCTTGACTTACAAGGTCAACTAATTGCTGGGGGAGATTTGACACTCAATGGAGAAGATACAGTTCAAATACGCGATAGTATCGGGCAACCATTTATTGCCGCTGCTGGCGGTAAGTTATTGATTCAGGGCAATCAAGGGGTGGATATATTTGCCTTGAACCATCCAGACAGTGGTCTTTTTTCCGGTGGGGATCTGGTTTTGCGATCGCAAAATACCGTCGCAGGTGATGCCCACTATTGGACTGGTGGCAGTTTCCGGATTGAACAGCTCGATGGCAGTCTCGGAGATTTATTTAGTCCCGATGACCCGATAATTCGCTCAGTTGGGGATGTTAGTTTCAACAGCTATCTAGGCACCTCCCTACATATCGTGGCAGGGGGAGCAGTAGATATCGGTTTTGTGATCATTACAGGCAATGAAACAGGTACAGAAGGAATAGACTTTATTTCCGAAGCCATTACTTTATCTAATGGCACAGTAGTCGATATTAATGGTCAGGCTGAACCGACTCTTGATGTTCGTGCTGGAGTAGATCCGAATCAAGTTGATCCCCGTGGACTTACAGGCAAGCAATTCCTTGACATTTTCAATGGGGATATCTTTTTTGGCAGACCCACTAGAACCAATACTGCCACCAGTGCAGATATTACAATCGGCACCATCGCTTTTGCTGATGTCAGTATATTTAACTTGAACATATCTCCCAATAATCTGTTGGCAGGAAAGGTTTTGCTCACCAATCAGTACAAGCCTAATCCCTTACTAGCAGGAGATATTGAAGTTTCAGCCACTCTAGGTTCGTTAGTGCCAACTCTGGCCAATCTAGCCATTCAGAACGGTGAACTATCCCAGGGAGGGTCAGTTACTATCGATTCTCGCGGTAGCATTACCCTCAACGGTATAGTTAATACCATTGCTATTCCAAATAATAATCCGTTTAACCCTTTCTCTGGCAATGGCGGTGATGTCACGTTTTTGGCAGATAATAACATCACCCTTAATCCAGGTTCTTTCATTGCTTCTGCTGGAATAGAGGGAGGTAAGATCACCCTCAACAGCGGTAGCAACTTTTTGCTGGATGACTCTGGTGTTGTTACTGTTACAACTGGGGCAGGTGTAGGAGGAAATTTAATTGTCAATGCCCCTGAGTCAGTGACATTAATTAATACAGAAGGGTCAGGCTTCAGCAATTTGGGGGAATTGGTCACGAACTTCACCAATTCCAACTTGGTAGAACGGCTGTTCAGAGTTTTCAATGGGTCTGGCTTGGCAACGGTTACAACTGGACCAGGGGATTCTGGGGACTTAAGCATTAACACCAGAACTTTGAGTATCCGAAACCAAGCCCAAAACCAAGAATCACGGAGTCTAGCTGGAGCTGCTACTGTCACTTTAAGTGGTAGTAGTGGCAATAGTGGAAATTTAACGGTTAACGCTGAGTCAGTAGACATTGTCGGCAACGAAACTGATCCATTTATCCCTACTCCTAACGAACGGCTAGCCTTGGCGATCAGAGCTATTCCCACCGGGTTGACGACTGCTACTAACAGTACTGGTAAGGCAGGCGACTTAACCATTAATACCCAACGTTTAACGGTTCAGAATGGAGCTGGAGTAACCACAGCAACTGTTAGGAGAAGGCTAGAAAACGCAAAAGGTGGGGGGAATTTAACCATAAATGCCACTGAGTCAGTGACATTGTCGGGCAAGGTTACCTTGGCTACCGCTACCTTGAACTCAGGTAATGCCGGTGAGTTAAAGGTCAATACACCCACATTGACTCTAGAGAAGGGAGCGGTGATTGCTGCTGATACCACTGGTTCAGGGAATGCTGGAAACTTAACGATTAAAACCGACCAACTGTTAGTACGTGATGGCTCCAGAATTGGCGCAGCAACCGGAAATAGTGGTACCGGAGCCAATATAACAGTCATGGCTTCGGAAGTAGAGTTAGTTGGCACTGCTGTCGATGATGAGAATACTGTAGTTCCTAGTGGAATATTCGCTAACTCTCAATTCATTAACAATGAAAGAAATGAACTTGGCGATGCTGGAAGCATTAACATTAATACAAAAACGTTGATTGTCCGGGATGGGGCAGTTGTATCGAGTTCTACCGAAGGCGCTGGGGCTGGTGGAACGATCACGATTACTACCCCAGACTTGACACTCCAGGATCAAGGGCAGATTTCTGCATCTACCTCTGGTAAAGGAAGGTCTGGAAGCATTGTTGTTGAAAATGCTGACTCTGTCCAGCTTGCTGACAACAGCTCAATTTCAACGGAGGTAAAGGCTGGTGCAGAGGTAAACCCTAGCCCAGGGGAGGAAGTGGGTAAGATTGCTATTAAAACGCGTACGCTTTCCTTAACCAATGACTCTGACATAACTGCCAGCACTTCTGGGAAAGGGGATGCCGGTAGTATCTTCATACAAGAGGCTCAACATGTTGACCTTGATAGCAATAGTTCCATATCCACAGCAGTCAATACTGGAGCAGATGGTAGTGGTGGGGATATTGATATTGAAACCAAGTCTCTATCCCTAGATCAGACCTCGACAATTGAAGCCAGTACTGCCGGTACCGGAGATGCCGGTAGTATCACCATCCCAGATGCTGATTCGGTTAACCTTGATCGGAATAGTTCTATTTCCACCGCAGTAAACCCTGGAGCAGTTGGCAATGGTGGGGATATTGATCTAAAAACGCGTACGCTTACATTAAATGAATCTCAAATAACTGCCAGTACTGATGCTCAGGGAAATGCCGGTAGTATAGTTGTCAAAAATGCCGATTCAGTAACCCTTAATCGGAATAGTTCGATCTCTACAGAGGTTAAGAAAGGTGCAATTGTCCAAAAAGACAACAATATTGATATTGACAGCAATATTGATATTAAAACGCGTACGCTTACATTAAATGACTCTGACATCACTGCCAGCACCTCTGGAATAGGGGATGCCGGTAGTATCAAAATACAAGAGGCTCAACAGGTTAACCTTAATCGGAATAGTTCGATTTCCACAGCAGTAAATACTGGTGCAGATGGCAATGGTGGTAATGTCGATATTGAAACCAAGTCCCTAGCTCTAGATAACACCTCGACCATTGAAGCGAGTACTGCCGGGAACGGAAATGCCGGTAGTATCACCATCCCAGATGCTGATTCGGTTAACCTGAATCGGAATAGTTCCATATCCACAGCAGTAAACTCTGGTGCAGTTGCCAAAAAACCCAGCAATATTGCGATTAAAACGCGTACGCTTACCCTAACCAATGACTCTGACATCACTGCCAGCACCTCTGGGGAAGGGGATGCCGGTAGTATCACAATACAAGAGGCTCAACGGGTTAACCTTGATCGGAACAGTTCCATTTCCACAGCGGTAAATACTGGAGCAGATGGCAATGGTGGTAATGTCAATATTGAAACCAAGTCTCTATCCCTAGATAATCAGTCGAAAATCCTAGCCAGCACCACTGGGGAAGGGGATGCCGGTAGTATCACCATCCCAGATGGTGATTCGGTTAACCTGAATCGGAATAGTTCCATATCCACCGCAGTAAACTCTGGTGCAGTTGCCAAAAAACCTAGCAATATAGATCTAAAAACGCGTACGCTTACTTTAAACAATCAATCTAACATAACTGCCAGCACCTCTGGGCAAGGGAATGCTGGTAGTATCACCATAAAAGAGGCTCAACAGGTTGACCTGAATCGGAATAGTTCGATATCCACAGCGGTAAATACTGGAGCAGAGGGCAAGGGTGGTGATGTGGAAATTGAAACCAAGTCTCTAGCCCTAGATCAGACCTCGACCATTGAAGCCAGTACTA
>NZ_JAAHIG010000510.1:0-5441 GCF_010692305.1 Moorena sp. SIO4G3
TCTCCCCATCCCCCCCTCTCCCCACCTCCACACACTCCCCACCCCTCCCACACCTCCCACACCTCCCCATCTCCCCATCTCCCCATCTCCCACACTTCCCTCTCTTTCCCTACTCCCTACTCCCTTGACTCATCAACGGAATACAATAGGATAAATCTTACGCCAAGCTAGGATATAACACACAGCAGTACATACCAACAACCAGATTAATTCTAAAAACCAGAACTCTGGTAACCCTAAGGGCCAACGTAACAAATCAACCATTGATGATAGGGGTAAAACACTAGCGACATAACCCAGTCCAGTGGGTAATGTATCCCTAGGGAAATAAGTACCACAGAGAGTAAACATTGGTATCACGAATAAGAAAATCGGCACATTTATCTGATCAACAGTACGCACCGTTCCGGCAGTCAATAGCCCAATAGCACCAAACAGCATACTCCCCAAAATAATTACAGGCAAAGAGATCAGCAATTGCCAGCCAGAGTAAAGTCCCCAGATCACCACTACTAATCCTGTGATGATACCAGTTATAGTTCCCTTTGTAGCTGCCCATAGCCACTCTCCCAGAAATACTTCCATGAAAGTCAACGGTGCTGTCAGCAGTGCATGCCAAGTTTTTTGAATACTCAAGCGGACAAAACTCCCATATGCTCCTTCAGAAAAGGACTGAAACAGTACCCCAATTCCGATCATTCCAGCAGCGATAAAGTTCAAATAAGAGGTGGGTTGACCATGGTAATAAACATCTCCCACTAGGGGAGTTAAACCATAGCCAAAGGCAATCAGATAGATCACCGGTTCAGAAAGTGGAAGTATACTATTAACTAGCCAAGTTCTTTGATACACTTTGGCATGACGATGCCAGACAGAGTAAATGCCCCAAAATGTTACAGAATTTCCTTTCATACCGAGTTGCATTCAAAGATAGTAGATTGGTTGGATAGGGAGATGGGGAGATGGGGAGATAGGGAAATTGGGAGATAGGGAAATTGGGAGATAGGGAGATGGGGAGATGGGGAGATTGGGAGAAGAGAAAGTTGTAGGTTTGACCGCAACTTGGTATCATTTGTTTTTTCAGATTTTACCCAATCACATCTCCCAATATAGGAGATGACAATTAGTCAAGCGGATGTTGATAGTAAACCTGTCTAACTTAATCAATCCAATGATGTTCCGGTCAGTCGTAAAAATACATCTTCCAAGTTGGTGGAGCGGCGGCTTAGACTAACAGATGGAATTGTATTTAGCTCTTTCCAGAGAGCTTGGGGATTGTCGATAGGTAATGCTATCAGGTAGTTACTGCCAAAGGTGCGATACCAAGTTCCGTACTGAGTCGCTAATTGTTGCAGGATATCTTCGGAGATACCCTCAATCTCCACTAGCTCTTTACCAACAGTGCGCTCAATTAGCTGATCGGGGGTACCTTCGTCAATTACTTTACCCTGCTGAAGTAAGATTAAGCGATCGCATAATCGTTGTGCTTCATCCATATAGTGAGTAGTCAACAACACCCCACACCCTTGATTTTTCAGGTGAATCACCAGCTTCCAAAAATCCTGCCGTGCATCCGGGTCAAGTCCTGTGGTAGGCTCATCTAAGAACACGACTTGGGGATGATTAATCAAGGCTCGTGCCAATACCAAACGCCGCTTCAAGCCACCAGATAGCTCATCAATCCGCCGCTGAGCATAATCCTGTAGCCCCACCCGCTCCAGTAACTCCCCTGCTCGTTTCCGAGCTGACTTACCAGTGATCCGGTAGTGGTGGGCAAAGACAACCAAATTTTCAAATACAGTAAAGTCCGGGTCAAGATTATCTTCTTGAGTAACAATCCCCATGGAAAAACGAACCTTTTGCCCTTGAGAATGTACTTGATATTGACCCAACTGCACAAAGCCACGACTAGGAACAACTGCGCCGTAGAGCATTCCCACCGTAGTGGTTTTACCGGCACCATTCGGTCCAAGTAAACCCAAAATTTCCCCAGGATTCAGGGTAAAACTAACCCCACTAACGACAGTGCGATTGCCATAAGATTTCCACAAATCGTAAGCCGTCAGTGCTACTCGTTCCGTATCGATTTCAGATGTTGTAAGATACATAGCTAAGACAACACATGGGTTGCTCAATGTTGTTCGCGTTCGCCTTTGGCGTGGCCTACGGCCAAGCGTGGCCCATAGGCCAAGGTTAAGTGGTTGAACGCGCACGCGTGGCCAATAGGCCAAGGTTAGGTGGTTGAACGCGCACGCGTCGCCAATAGGCCAAGGTTAGCTGGTTGAACGCGATGGACTTCGTCCCGCTTTCAGCGATCGCGTGGCCTATTGCCCAAGGTTAGCTGAGTGAAATACCCAAGGATAATGGGTAATGGGTAATGGCTCACGGAGCACTGACCCAACGTTCGTTGAGTATTACTTGAGTAAATTCATTAGCTTACCAACACCAAAGGAAAAGCTTTGCTTTCACTTGTACTACAAAAGTAGTATAACTAGAGGTTTTAATACTGTCAAAATTAATAAAGACACCAAAGATGGATAAGGCGGTAGAAATCAGGAACTACCGCCTGCAAAACAGGTAATTATCACGTCTTCTCTGTATTTATCGTTAATTTCAAACCTAACCAGTTAACCTATAAGTATTCAGCGAACAGCGAACAGCTATCAGCCATCAGCCATCAGCCATCAGCAATCAGCCATCAGCCATCAGCCATCAGCCATCAGCAATCAGCCAGCTAACCTTGGCCTATTGGCCATGGGTGCGTATTCAACCCATTAACCTCTGGTAGGGGTTAGGGGTGGGTTCCTGTTCCCTGTTCCCAGATCCGCTGTTCCCTGCTCCCAGATCCGCTGTTCCCTACTCCCTGCTCCCTGTTCCCAGATCCGCTGTTCCCTCTTCCCTGTAATAGATATGGGGGATGAATAGGGAACATTTGAGGACTATTTTCAGTCTGAAGCTTAAATCCAACAACTCTGGTACCTGCAATACCATCCCAAGAAGCCCTTAATCCTTTGTGGTAATGGTACTATACCAATAGTTTGGATTTACTCTATCATTTTAGGTAACCAATTCCCAAAGCTATAGTATGGTTTATTCTGGCACTCTTAATTCGGTCAGGCTCGGCTGTTTCGTTGCTCTTCCCGTGATGGCAGCTTTGGTAGTACTGCCACCAGCACAGGCACAAGGTGCTGATATCCAAGTAGAATCAGACATCACTGACCCCAGCAATACCGGGCCGTTGACTCAACAAGATAGCCTATTGAGTATGCCGGGGGGAGAGCGGATGATGCAAGAGGCGACTAACGCTATTGATGCAGGAAACTATAGCGTAGCTGCTAAAAAACTCCAAGAGGCACGTCAGATATTTAACCAGTTGTCTAACTTTTACCAACAGCTGGCTTCCAGTTTTTCCGGCATTGACAACCGAGTCTACGAGTCTCAACGGCAAAAAGCCCTGGAAACTGCTGAAAAGCGAGATGAAGCCACCTATCGCCTAGCCCTAGTCCATCGAGCCAATGACCAGCCAGAATTAGCTGTGCCCTTGTTAATTCAAATTATTCGGTCTCAAAATCCTACTAGGGAATTGGGAAAAAAATCCTACCAACAGCTGTTTGAGCTAGGATTCGTCGATTCTCCCTTTCCTAGAAATGGCAATAGCCAGCCCACCTCGTCCGCTGGTTCTAATAAAGGCAGTTAAATTGTAAGCGAACAGCGATTAGCGCTACGCGCACCCGTGCGCGTTCAGCTATCAGCTATCAGCTATCAGCCAATGGCCTTTGGCCACGCTGGGCGAACAGCTTATGGGCACACTACTTGAGGTGCTTTTGAATAAAACAAGAGGTAAGCATTGGTTTCATCTGAGTTACGGAAAGCTGACCGCTGACCGCTGACCGCTGTTCGCTTACGTTGAATTTTAGTGTATTTTAGAAGTTCCAATAGAAACTGGAATAAAAAAAATGGATCCGATTAGTACACAGCAAGTTGAAGAAAAAATTAAAGAATCGATACCGGATGCTCAAGTAAAGGTAGAAGATTTAGGGGGTGGTAACCATCTGCAAGCCATTGTGGTCTCCTCCGAGTTTGAAGGTAAATCCCTGGTGAAACAACATCAGCTGGTTTATGGAGCCCTAAGCGAAGAGTTGGCAACAGAGGCCATTCACGCCCTAGCCCTAAAAACCTATACCCCTGAAGCGTGGGCTGGCAAGCAGTAAACTGGCGTAAGTCATAATTAGAAGAGTCTAGGATTTTGCGATCGCACTCACTAATATAATACCGACTATCAAAATAACTATCTAGATATCCCAGGAGTTTAAGACAACGATGACACCAGAACTGAAAGAGAGAATAGATAAATTAACACAAGAGCACAAAATTTTGGTATTCATGAAGGGCAGCAAACTAATGCCCCAGTGTGGATTTTCCAATAATGTTGTCCAAATTCTTAATACCCTAGGAGTTCCCTACGAAACTGTAGACGTACTAGAAGATTGGGACATCCGCCAGGGAATCAAAGAATATTCCAACTGGCCAACGATTCCTCAAGTGTACATTAAGGGAGAGTTTATCGGTGGCTCCGATGTGGTGATTGAGATGTATCAAAATGGTGAATTGCAGCAGACCGTGGAAGTCGCCCTGGCATCCTAATCCTTAGCTGTAGCCAACCTTAACAGAACTGAAGAACCGCAGAAAGCGATCGGATTAGGAAATGCGATCGCTTTCTTGATGCAGTCGCTCATGGGGGGAACCCCCAAGACCGCGCTGCATCGCTTTTTTTAGGGCGTTGCTTAATAATGGAATGATTTTAAGAGTTTTCTGGAATGGACATGTTGGTGGAATGGGCATCTTGGGTGGAACTGGCATCTTGCCAGTTTCATGCTTATTGTGCATCTTGCCAGTTTCATGCTTATTGTGGAACTGGCATCTTGCCAGTTTCATGCTTATTTTCGAGCGGGCAGGATGCCCACTCTACTCTTATTCATTCCTAAATTCGGCAACACCGAATTTTTTCCTATTCCCTATTCCCTAGTGATCCAACCAAACCGCTAAATCCGTTGCTGTCTTAAAATCCAACAACGCTTCACTCAATTCCTCCAATCGAGTAATGGATAATCCCTCAATCTGCTGTTGGAGCACAGGGTCAATTAAACCTAACTTCAGGGTTAGCTGACGCATCACAACTAATAGGACTCCCTCCTGCTTGCCGCGCTGGCGTCCCTTTTGGATAATATCTTGATAGGTAGGGCGACCGATGAAGGCGCTCAGAGAAGTGAAAGGAGTAAAGACCTTTCCACGGCTAGGATTCAAGCCAAGTTCTCACCCGAAGGAGCATTTTGAGATGGATACATCAGGCCGAAAAGCTAGAGTATTCCCGAATCGAGATGTTTCAGAGCTAGAGGGTAAAACGTAATTAGAACCTTACATACCGCAACCAGGGACTAAGC
>NZ_JAAHIG010000511.1:0-5437 GCF_010692305.1 Moorena sp. SIO4G3
TGCCTAGGCTGTTTATTATGAGTCTTTTTAGGGGGAGATCGTTCACACCAGGATTGAGCTTTGCTCACGCTTTGCGATTAGCCCGAAGGGCGTTGGCTAGCGAACGCGTACGGCGATAACGCCCAGAATGGATATCTAGCAAGAGATGCACGCTTATCATACTATCAGACAATTTGTGCATGAAGTTTAAGCTATGGCCATCGCACAAAGTGAACAGCCTACCCCACACCCGGTCACCCGGTCACCCCACACCCGGTCACCCCACACCCCAGGCCTTGCCCCAAACCAACTATCAGCTGATATGGCTGAGAAAAGTACCGAGTAAATTCCAGAATCTTTTCCCTAGCCAAGCTGATAACACTCCACAGTAAATGGAGAAGCCTATGCTTAAAAGCATTATTGTATTCAAAGATATCTCTACATGCCAAAGCCATCGATAGATAGACATGATAGCGATGCCCGCCAGTAATCCGGCAGCCGCACCTGCTGCCGCCTGAGTTAATACTTGTCTTGCAGTAGGTTGAGTGGTTTCTGTTTCCATAACTAGAGGCTCCTCGTTAGTATCGTCAGCAATTTTCCACGGGACACACAGCAGTGTGCCCCCAATCTCAATCTATTAAATTAATTCACCTTGGATGCAATCAATTCCTGACCCGCTTGATAAAGTGTTAGTCCGTTAACCGTTTCATCTGCTGAGAAATTGAATTGAATCGTGATATCTGCAACCTGAGCCAAGAATTTAGTTTCTGGCAAAATTCATCCCACACTCATGCTGCGCATTGAGATGTGGGATAAATTTTCCACAGAGTCTTTCACAAAAGACCAATCGATGTGTTATACTCATAATACTGACTTTCAAAGCCGTTCGCGTAGCGTGGCCAAAGGCCATAAATGCTGGAAAGTTGGTCAAACATTATTAAACAAAAGACCAAAAAAACAGAGCGGCAGGGCAGTCCGTTCTTAAAGCCCAGCGCCTCCTAAGCAATAGCTGGATTGGCTGGGAAGCCCACACTGAACTCAAAGAGTCAGTGTGGGAGCTGTCACTTTCTGAAACAGGGTAAAGGGTAAACGCTTCCTGCCCTGTGGCTTGGGCAAGTAGTTGTTGTTCCTCGACTCGAATAGCGATCTGCATATTAGGGAGTAATTGGTAGGTTCCCAGCGCTTGTAAATTGCTGGGTCAAGTTCAACAATCTCGGGCTCACCGGATTAATTAACTGTGACAGTGTCAATATCAACAGTTAATTTTTCTAGTTGAGCCTGTACCTCTGAAGACATCTCGGCCTGGTAACGTCCGCCTAAATGTTCAGCTAAAAACTTCTCTAATGCAGCTGTCATGGCCAGCGAGTTGATCTCCTTACGGAAACCATGGCCTTCATCGGGGGCTATCAGATATTCCACCGGTCGCCCTAAATCTCGCAATGCGGCCACAATTTGGTCCGATTCCGCTTGCTTAACCCGGGGATCGTTGGCTCCCTGAATTACCATTAGTGGGGCTTGAATTTGGTCGGCGGAAAACAGGGGTGACTGGGTTTCTAGACGGGTGCGATCGCTCGGATCATCCGGATCTCCCAGCCGCAGAGCAAAGGTAGCCTTCATCGATTCCCAATAGGGGGGAATTGACTTGAGCAAGGTAATCAGGTTCGATGGCCCCACATCGGATACGCCAACGGCATAGATATTTGGTGTAAATGCCAAACCAGCTAGGGTGGCATAGCCTCCATAGGAGCCACCAAAAATTCCCACACGCTCGGGATCGGCAATCCCTGCATCAATCAGATACTGCACGCCATCCGTCAGGTCATGCTGCATTGCACCCGTGCCCCATTTATTGTTACCGGCATTGAGAAAGGCTTTACCATAGCCAGTAGACCCTCGAAAGTTGGGTTGCAGAATGGCGTAACCGCGATTAGCGAGAAACTGGGTAAACGGATTGTACCCCCACATATCTCGTGCCCAAGGTCCACCGTGGGGCATGACAATCACCGGTAGGTTCACTGGGTCTACCCCCTGGGGCAGGGTCAGGTAGGCTGGAATCTCTAGACCATCACGGGCTGTATAGCGGATCGGCTGCATGGTGGCCAAATGTTCGTTGGGCAGCTCTGGCCGATCATCGTAGAGTTTTTCCAGGGTTTGAGTACTACGATCAAATAGATAAGTAGACCCGGGATTCACATCGCTCCGGGTTCCAATCAAGGCAAAGCGATCATCCTGGGTAAGGGATTGCAACACAATATCAACGTCGGGCAGCTGTTGCTGAAGAAAGGCTAGATCAGCCACTATCTTGTCGTTTTGAGGATAGATGCGGATGCGATCGCCAATATAGGAGGTAGCAATCAACTCATCAGTCGCTTCTGAAAAGACTGCAGCGGCAAAATCCACCTGGTTTTCAGGATCAACTTCCACGACCTGACTCTGCTGGCTCTCAAGATCGAGCAGCTCTAACTGGATTAAATTCCCATCCCGATTGCTGATCAGATACACCCGTTGGCCATCTTTATGAAAGCGAATGGGACGACAGGTTTCTTCAATTCGACAGGTGTAAACAGGTGTTAATCCATCTTTTTGCACCGCCAGAATCTCATGCCCCCCTTCCAGGCTTTGGCGATAGCCGATGCGCACATTACCGTCTAAATCGGTTGTCCAGAGGGCAATATTCTCGTCATTTTGAATCAGCAGCGTCCGCTCGCCTGTTGTCACATCCAAACGATAGACATCATGAAACTGGGGATTGCGCTCGTTAAGACCGATAATGATGTGGTTGGGAGTCCGTTTAGGAACGCTATAGATCCTGGCCGTAATCCCCTCTACAGGGGTTAAATCGCGGGTTACCGGGCTAGTCTCACCTAAAGATTTAGCTTCAACCGCATAAATGTGAAAATTCTCATTGCCCCCTTTATCCTGGCCGTAGAGAATGTAACGACCATCGGCGCTCCAAAAGTAAATCATGATCGGGCTTTCAGCATCAGCCGTGACTGGACGAGCAGCTTCCATCGGTTCATCGATGCCCTTAACCCACACATTGATCACGCCGTCTAGAGGTTTTTGAAAGGCCAGAAACTGACCGTCGGGGGAAAGCTGGGCACCCGTAATCTCTGGATCGCCAAAGAATAGTTCCCGCTGAAGTAACGGTGGTAGAGCGGTCTGACTTTCAGCAGCGCTAGCAGTTTTTGCCGTTAGCGGCAGCGGTGGATTGCCAAGGCTAAAACCCATCAAACTAATAGACATCATCAAACCTGCACCAAATTTAAATTGTTTCATGACAAACCGTATCCTCTGAATAGTTGCTTATAATTCAATATTAAACAGGCCATTTCAAACTGACTATAGCGAAAGGTCATATGGATACATGACGTTTGTCATGGAAATTTATCCATAAGTTTCATAAGCTGTAGAAGCAGTTATAAGCATTGGGTAAGCTGATGTCAGCTCGGACAACTCCTCAGGTTTCCACCATTAATCCTTCAATTCCTAAAATCCTGCGCTATCTGGAATGGGCATGTTTGATCATGACCATCCTGCTATTGCTGTTTCCCGTCCTGAATAAATCATTGCCCGACGAGACCAAGGGCAGTGAGTACCTAATAAGCTTTTGTTTATTGGGAGTTTTGGCCATTCTGAGCTTTTTCTTTCCAATCCGTCGCCCCATGTGGCAGCGACGAGTTTATGTCTTTGCCGAAATTTCCTGTGTGTTGCTGACAATAATCTTTAGTGATGCCGGTCTCGGTCTCTTTCTCTTTCTATACTTAGCCAAAAGCTGTTTTCTGTTGCGTCGTCGGGATGTGATCATCACGGTTGTTTTAGTCGGGATTACCTTGCATGTAGGTTTGGCGTGGCGGTTAACGAATGATTTACTAACTGATCTCTCAAAACCGATTGCAGAGCAGCAAGCTCGCTTTGAAAAAAACCTACAAACCCTTCAAGAGACTCCCCAATTATTTATTGCGCAACGGATTTTGCCTCCGCTTATAGTCTATATTTCTCTGAGTGTGCTAATTACGCTGGTTTGTTTAACCTTGGTAGCTGAGTACAGGAGTCGTCAGCGAGCATTAGCCTTAACTCAGGAAGTTGAATTGCTAGCCGCAGATTTAGAACGCACCCGCATTGCTCGCGATATTCATGATTCATTGGGGCATACTTTGACCTCCCTTGATGTGCAGCTAGAATTAGCACAACGACTCTACGAACGAAACTCTAATAAGCTTCAACCAGCGTTAGACACGGCCAAACTGCTGGCCAGCCAATCCTTACAAGAAGTGCGTCGGGCAGTGACCACCATGCGAGAAGAGACCTTTGATCTCAATAAGGCGCTGCCACAGCTGCTGGAATCTTTTACGTGACTCCCAAAGCTGAAAGCCCCGTGTTTTTAAACCGGGGATGAAAGCTCGTAGCGACTTTAGTCGCCGTGAGAAAAATCTCGATTAGTACTCGACACTTTTATATAAAATCGCTATAATAAAAACATGTCGAAGGAGGTCGAATTTCGATGATAATTCTAGAGTTTAAAGCCAAGGGTAAAGAGTCTCAGTATTCAGCTATAGACGAAGCCATTCGGACTGTCAAATTCATCCGAAATAGCTGCATTCGTATGTGGCTGGACAATAAAGGGACAGGGAAAAGTGACCTTAGCCGGTACTCCAAAATACTGGCTAAAGAATTCCCTTTTGCCAATGAATTAAACTCTACTGCCCGTCAGGCTGCATCTGAAAGGGCATGGTTAGAAGTTACCGTAAGAATAGTGGAGCCTTATTACAAAAGTTTTAACCCTTTTACCCATAGCCAGTCACCCATAAAGGCTCCACTATTCTAAGGTTTCATCTCCGGTCATCGATTGTTCGATTTTACGATAATTGCAAGAAAAAAGTCCCAGGTAAAAAGGGTTTCCCAAGATTCCAGAAACGTACTCGGTCTGTCGAATACAAGAAGTCAGGGTGGAAATTATCCCCTGACAAGAAGTCGATAACATTCACGGACAAAAAAGGGATTGACCTTCGGTCACGCTACGCGAACGGAAAACTTAAACTCAAAGGCACCTGGGATTTATGGCGCTTCGACAAGAAGCAAATTAACCGGGTTCGGATAGTCAAACGATCTGATGGGTACTACGTTCAATTTTGCGTTGCAATTAACGTGAAAGAAGAAGTAGAGCACACAGGCGAGATTATTGGCTTAGACGTGGGACTTAAAGAGTTTTACACGGATTCCAATGGCCACTCTGAACCCAATCCCCGATTCTATAGAAAAGGGGAGAAACGTTTAAAGTTTTATCAACGCCGAGTTGATCGGAAAAAGAAAGGCTCATCCAATCGTAGGGTGCGGCTTGTTCTGAGTAGGAGCCTCCTGAGAAAGGAGGGGTATAACTCAGGGAATCGCGGGGTTAAAATCCCAAAAATTCTAACTGTCTGTTGGATGGTGGTGAAAACCCACCCCATTAAGAGAT
>NZ_JAAHIG010000512.1:0-5418 GCF_010692305.1 Moorena sp. SIO4G3
AAAGGCTCCACTCTCCTAAGGCGCGCGTCTCTGGCCTTAATCATAAAGTTTTAACCCTTTTACCCATAGCCGACCAACCATAAAGGCTGCCTTATTTTTGCGGTAACTTCTGACCCGGTTTAAAAACACGGGGCTTTCAGCCTGGAGCAGTTCCGTAAGCAATAACAAATTAACTAATTAACAATTAACAATTAACGTAAGCTATCAGCTTAAGCGCTACGCGCACGCGTGCGCGTAGCGCTTAAGCTATCAGCTCTCAGGTTTTGAATAAAACAAGTAAGCATTGGTTTAATCTATGTTAAGTCAGCACCTCAAGTAGCGTGAGCCTTGGCCATTCGCGAATGGCTGACAGCTGACAGCTGACGGCTGACGGCTGACTGCTGACGGCTGAACGCGCACGCGTGCGCGTAGCGCATATGCTTACCAATTAAAGATTATCAATTTGTTTGCGAAGGTCTTCCAACTCTTTGTCAACGGGTGAATCTGAGGAAGTCGATTTTTTCTCCTCTGAAGCTGGTAAAGCTTCTTGAGATACAGAACCACCAGACAACTGAGCTTTCATCGTGGCCAACTCATCTTCAACATCATTACCTTCCAAGAGTCTAAATTGACTTTCCAAGTCAGCACCACCCAGCTCATGGGCAGCTTCAGAACGAGCCTCCATTTCCAAGACTTTCTGTTCCATACGCTCAAAGGCGGCTAGGGAGCCACTAGTATTAATAGACCCCATGGTTTGTTGTAACTTTTCATTCGCCTTAGCCGCCTGAGCTCGTGCTTTGAGCATATTCTTTTTGGTTTTGGCTTCGGAAATTTTGCCTTCGAGAGCAACCAGATTACGCTTAAGAGTATTGACCTGATTAGTTTGCTGATCCAACTGAGTTTTGAGGGTAGCAGCAGTATCAGCATTGCTCTTCTTACGCACCAGAGCCTCACGAGCCAGGTTTTCATCCCCTTTGCTCAGAGCCAGCTGAGCTCTTTTCTGCCAGTTGTTAGCTTCTGTTTGGTTTTTGTTGTATTGCTGCTCTGTGCGTTTTTGTTCAGCAATTGACCTGGCAACTGCTTGACGCAATTGAACCAGATCCTCTTGCATATCAACAATAGCTTGATCCAGAATCTTTTCTGGATCCTCAGCCTTGCTAACCATATCGTTCAGATTAGCTCTGACCACTCTGCTAAGGCGATCAAATAATCCCATAACGCTGTTTATCCTCTAGGAATGTACATTGTAGGTAGAAAACTGGCTTGCTGGTGCGTAAGCCTAGTTAAGTTGTCTTGAAGGACAAGCAATTGTGGCTGTCCCATCTCAAGTCTGATTGGGGAACTGAAAAATTTGCGGGCTTGACCCATACCCTAGCCATTAAGACAAGGAGCCTTTCATCCAGTTTAAAAACTTCTTGGGAAAAAGTGCGAGACAACAAGCTAAGGGTTGAACTTTCTGGCGGCTGAACCATGGGGGATTCTAAGGGATTACTGTTGGAGGGGTTAAAAACTGGGTTTGAGAGGCGCTTATGATATAATAATAGTCCCATCTGTTGAGAAAACGTCCTTGTCTTATTCTACCTATTCGCTTTCCGAGTATTGTTAAGAAGATAGAGAAGGGGCTGTTTTCCTGTAGGTTTCCATGTATAGTAACCCGTTGGGTCAAGGCTCTAAGGTATTTTCAGACAAGGTTTACAACCTGCAATTGAGGTGACCATGGGGACACTAATTACTTTTTCCAGCTATTTATCCAATTTTTCCGGATTTTTCGGTTATTCTGCCTGAGTTGAGGGTAATTGAGGAGTGTTGGTTCCTTGAATTAGATTAGCTTTCATGGCGGCTAACTCAGCTTCTACATCATCGTTAGCTTCGATAGCGGCAAATTTCTGATCCAGTTGATTGCTACCTAACTCAGCCATTGCCTCAGACCGGGCTTCAAGCTCCATTACCTTATCTTCCATCTTTTCAAAAGCGCTCAAGGCACTACTGGTACCTACATTACCGAGCATCTCATTAATTTTCATGGATGCTTTAGCTGAGTTAGCCCGAGCAATATACAAGTTCTTTTTAGTTTTCGCCTCTGAAATTTTCTGTTCTAGGGTACGCAGCTCTTCCTTGAGCTTGGACACAAGCTCAGCTTGCTGGGAAAGCTGAGCGTTCATGGTTGTGACGGTCACCTGATGAGATTTCCGCCGTGTCAGGGCATCCCGTGCCAAGTTGTCGTCTCCTGCTGACAAGGCTAACTGAGCGCGACGGTACCATTGCTCAGCAGCCGCTTGAGCCTGAGAGGCTTGTCGTTCGGTGCGTTTTTGGGTAGCGATCGCTTGAGCTACAGCCTGACGCATGTGAATCAAATCCTGCTGCATATCATCGACAGCCTGTTCCAGGATTTTCTCAGGATCTTCAGCTTGACTAATCAGACTATTAAGGCTAGCACGAATGATTCTCAACATACGATCTAATAATGCCATGGCAGGTTTCCATACATGATCAGGGCTTAGTTAATCTTTACTGATCTTATTGATATTGATAATCCTTAACACTTAAGTCAAGGACGATAAATCGAAGCAGAAATTCCCTGTTGCTGGAGTTTTTCTACCAAACCTTGTGCTTCATGTTCAAATTTGAACGCTCCCATCTGAATGCGGGTACCTTGAGATAATTTGCGCACATAGGCATCAGGAACAATTGTCCTAGCTTGCTGTAGGGAACGTTTACCATCGTAGTTGATCACCACATAGTAGAAAGGATCGGGCGCAGGTAAAGACTCCTCTACCACTGTTCTTAGAGATGCGGCTTGATTCTGGAGTGTTTCAGATATAGCTGGTTGAAGTAATCCTGACTGTGCCCGTCTTCCTGGGGGTACTAAAGAGCCTGAGCTTGTTGGTAATGATGACAGGGGAACCTTTTGGAGTGGTTGAACAGAAGGCAAAAGTACTGAAGATAAGGAAGACCCTTTAGGAGGCATCGGTCTAGTTACCACCTTAGGAGCTGATTCAACCACCTTTGGTATTGGGACATCTTTTGTATAAAAAGGTTTTTGCTGCGGTCCTGGAGTAGCTTCCACTTGAGAAAGGGTATGTAAGTTCAAGTCTACAAATTCCTCAGAAGCCAAATTAGGACCACCCTGTAGGGGAGAATTAGGAACCGACTCAGTCTGTTGTGGTTGATCTGGTTTAATTTCGGTTTTGGAGATCTTGGGAATGATGGAGCTAATCAGCTGCGACAGATCCAGATTACTTAACACCGAGGGATTGGAGAAGATATAGGGTAGGGTAGCGCTTAACAACAGCAAAAGTACCATGAAACCGACATTTAACGGAGTCAGCAGTTGGTAAGACACCTGCTTTTGGTTGTCAAATTCTTCTTGATCTTCTGCCAGACTCTGTAGTAGTTTTTCTGATGATTCGAGATAATCTTCTGGCTGGGTTTGGTTAGCCCCTAACTTGATCAAACTACCTGATTTTTCAGGCAATTTTTCAGGAGGCTTAAGTTGCTCCGTAGCCTCTTTCTGAATACCTAAGCTAGCACTTTCACCATTATTATACTGGGAGACAACTGGTGGCTGAGTAGGTTTTGGGGACTGTGATAACAGGGAATCTAGGGATTCAGTCTGCTCAACCAATGGCTCTTGTGGTTGTTTGAGAGAAGTTGTCCCCTTGGCTGTTAGGTTTGGCAGTGGAATCGTTGATGGCTGCTTTAGTTGAGGGATGGTCTTGTTTGTCTGCGATGGTGAGGATTTCTGTTGTACCTCACCCACAGAAATTAACTCTAGGGGTTTACGGGCCCGGTTACGACCAAGACTACGGTTAGTCATGACTGGGCGTCCTACTCTTCGACGTCGGTAGCGCGCTAATTCTTCCTCTAGTTGCACATCAAGGCTACTCAGAGCAGCTTGTAAAACTGAGTTGAGGTTGTAGTTACCCGTCGAGCTAGGGGATGAATTAACTGAGGAGTTTTGGCTCATGGCGGACTAGATCGGTCGTTTGTGCTATAGAACAAGCAACAGGACTTACGCAGCCATTCTATCTCTAGGGTCACCCTACTAACTCTAAGCTAGTTTATCTAAGCTAGTTTATCTAAGCTAGTTTATCTAAGCTAGTTTATCTAAGCTAGTTTATCTAAGCTAGTTTATCTAAGCTAGTTTTTAGCCTAGTGTGGCACAGGCTTCTAGCCTGTGACGTCAGTCCTGAAGCCATCAAAACTATTGTCAAATTAACTAATTATAGTAAGGCGATATGCTTAAATCACTCAATCAGATCTTAGATAGGATTACAAATCAGCCGGAGTGGGAAGGTATACAACGCTTGTCATACCTAATTAAGTCTTGGTCTGAAATAGTAGGAATGAATATAGCTAATCATACCAGACCCTATGCTATCTCTAGGGATATCTTATATGTGGCTACCTCTAGCTCTGTTTGGGCACAAGAACTAAAATTTAAGCGCCGGATGTTGTTGAAACGGCTTAATGCTAGTTGGTCTGAACCCCTAGTTGACATCCACTTTTCTCCGGCTCAGTGGCGGAAAACAAAAGTTTTGGGCAATGGCTATTCACAATCTGAGTTGACCCCAAACCATAGACATCCTAGCACCATCTTGCCAATGTCTTCATCACTGGTTTCTGAGGAATTGGAGTACACAGAAAACAGAGAAAGTAGTGAAGCCACTGACACAACTACTGACACAAATACTGACACAACTACTGACACAACTACTGACACAACTCTGGCCAATAGGCTAGGCTACGCGAACAGACCCGAAGCAGCGTTTAAACATTGGGCAAAGATGATGCAGATGCGATCGCAAAATTTACCACTTTGTCCTCAGTGTCAGTGTCCGACTCCACCAGGAGAACTTCAGCGTTGGGATGTCTGTGGTCTTTGTGCTATTAAGCAATGGCAAATTTAGACCAAGGTTATAGAAGGCAGAAGGGAGAAGGGAGAAGGGAGTCGGGAGTCGGGAGTAACGAGTAACGAGTAACGAGTAACGAGTAACGAGTAACCAGTAACGAGTAACCAGTAACGAGTAGGCAGTAGTTAGGGGGGTGTGGGGCGCTCACAGGGGTAGGTTTTTTACCTTAAGGTCAAACATGGGGCGACCCAGAGGGAGAGGAAAAGCAAAACAACGAACAAGCGATGCAGCGCGGTCTTGGGGGAAACCCCCACAGGTCGGTAATGGTGCGCTTTCTTATCCCCCACACCCCACACCCCACACCTGAGGAAGTTGTGTGGTTTCCAGCACTGGTGCTTTGAATCAACAAAAGCTTGTGAAGTACCCCAACCTGCTTGACCTTTGGTCACGCGGGGCGCGTTCGCTGAGGTTGGGGCTTCCAATTCTCAGGTCAACTCAGGGACGGTTTTATTCGTCAATAGGGCTTCCCGCGCGCGTCCCCGACGCCTCAACCAGAGGCGCGCGCCTGCTGGAATTGGTCTTACTC
>NZ_JAAHIG010000513.1:0-5402 GCF_010692305.1 Moorena sp. SIO4G3
TACTCCCTACTCCCTACTCCCTATTCCCTACTCCCTACTCCCTACCCCCTACTCCCTACTCCCTACTCCCTACTCCCTACTCCCTACTCCCTACTCCCTACTCCCTACTCCCTACTCCCTGTTCCCTGTTCCCTGTTCCCTGTTCCCTATTCCCTATTCCCTATTCCCTAACCCAATTAATAATTACTAATTAATCATGATTACATCCAACCGCACAACTGATAACTCTTACGCTGAAACCACTACCAATGAGGTAATTCAAGAGCAGGAATTATCCCAACCAATTATTCCGCAACAACCTAGCGTTTTTCTGAAACAACCTAGCATTTGGTCGCGGGCTATTCTTTGGGGATTGGTGGGGATAACAACGTTTGGAATTACTTGGGCAAGTGTCGCAAAAATTGAGAAAGTGATTCCAGCACAGGGCAAGTTAGAGCCACAAGGAGATGTTAAGGAAGTTCAAGCATCGATTAGTGGTGTGGTAGCAGAGGTTTTGATTAAGGATGGGGAGCTGGTGAAGCCAGATGATGTCCTGATTCGCTTTGATATGACCTCTGCTCAAGCTCAGTTGGTTTCTCTGGAACAAATTCAGAAATCCTTAATCCAAGAAAATCAGTTTTATCGTGCTCAAATCGGTTCCTATCAAGCTAGTCAACCCAATACTCAACCGCTAAACTTGCCAGTAGAAGTTTTGCTTCTTATTAAAAACCGCGCTAACTTAGTGGCAGAAAATCAACTCTATCGAGTCCAAGTGACTGGGGCTGATGGTGGAGCCAACCTGACCTCAGAGCAACAATTTCGTCTACAGATAAACCTGGCAGAATTTAATTCTCGGGTAACGGCGAATAAGCAAGAAATTCAGCAACTAGAAAATCAGCTAGGGCAAACTAAAATCCAATTAGCGAATGCTAGAAATCTGTTGAGTACAGCTAAGAACAATTTAGTGACTGCACAGACTAATTTAGCAACTGAACAGGAGATTTTAACTGATTTTGAACCGTTACTTACCGAAGGAGCTGTTCCCAAAATTCAATACCGTAGACAGAAACAAGAAGTCGGTAGAGGTGAAGCTGAAGTGGGTACACGGGAAGCTGAGGTGGGTACACAGCAAGCTGAGGTGAATCAGTTAATTCAGGAACAAGAACGGATTAGAAGTGCGATCGCTCAAGCTCAGGCACAATTGGCCAACACCATTGCGGCTTCTCAAACTGAGCTACAGGATCGGATTGCTGTGAATCAACAACGGATTGCTGATATCGATAGTCAGCTAGGTAAGCAAATTGTAGAAAATGATAAACGGATAGCGGAAATTGATAGTCAAATTAGTCAAATCAAGCAAAATTTGAAGTATCACGAAATCAAAGCTCCTGTAGCTGGCAAAGTTTTTGAGCTAAAGGCTCGCCCAGGCTTTGTGACAACTAGTAGCGAAACTATTCTAGAAATTGTGCCTAATGATGAGCTAATTGCTGAAGTTTATATCACCAATAAAGACCGGGGTTTTGTAAAAGAAGGGATGGAGGTGGATGTCAGAATTGATTCCTTTAATTTTAGTGAGTTTGGTGATATCAAAGGTAAATTAATATCCATTGGAGCCGATGCTTTAGAGCCCGATCAGATTTATCCTTATTACCGTTTTCCTGCAAAAATTGCCCTAAAACAGCAGTTTATCGATATTAAAGGCAACTCAGTTCCCCTAGCATCAGGGATGTCGGTAACTGTGAATATTAAGGAGAGAAAGCGTCGAGTGATTACTATCTTTACTGGCTTTTTAACCAAGAAGTTGGATAGTTTGAAGGGCACTAAATAGAGGGAATCGGGAATCGGGAATCGGGAATCGGGAATCGGGAATCGGGAATCGGGAATTGGGAACAGGGAACAGGGAACAGGGAACAGTAATAATAGTTGAGTGTTTCACTTTCCCGACTCCCGACTCCCTCAAAAAAAATTTTTTACAAAAAATTTCAAAAAATGCTATAATTATAGAATTTTTTGTGGTATAATCAAATTGTGGACAAAATAAAATCCACGGGGAGAGCCAGCCTAAGAGTTTTCGTAGGCTGCAGGCTGGCTCTGGGTTCCCCTTACAGGAGATAAGGTAATATTATGTCCCATAGTCAACACCTATACCCATGGGTAATGGTTTGGTTGTTACCACGCCTGATGCCACCAGTCATTTTCCCTCGGTTCCTTAACCCCGCCCCAAAATTACAACGGGCAAGATGCCCATTCCACCAAGATGCCCATTCTACTTTTGCCTATTGCCTATTGCCTATTGCCTATTGCCTATTGCCTATTGCCTGTTGCCTTGCCCATAGCGCTATAAAAAAAACTTAACAGAATCAAAGGGTATTTTATGAAATAATCCCAGACATCGGGAGCATATTGATTGATTAACATGAAAGCTGTGGTTTACCGACTTCTGCAAGCAAGTCCCTTTGTTCTGTGTTCTCTACTGGGTGCAACTACCGCATTAGGACAAATCACTCCAGATAATACCCTGGATAATGAAAGTTCTATAGTAACGCCCAATGTCAATGTTAACGGGAACCTAGCGGATTTGATAGAAGGTGGGGCGATTAGAGAAAGCAATCTCTTCCACAGCTTTTCAGATTTCAATGTGGCTGAGTTTGGGGCAGTTTATTTTGCCAATCCTGCTGGAGTTGCCAACATCCTGAGTCGGGTAACTGGAACAAATGTTTCCAATATTTTGGGCACTATAGGGGTATTGGGTAATGCTAATTTATTTTTGATCAATCCCAACGGTATTTTCTTCGGTACCAATAGCAGACTAGATATCAGAGGCTCATTTTTTGGGAGTACGGCTGATAGTGTGTTGTTTGAAGATGGCACAGTATTCAGTGCTAAAAACCCCAATAGAAAACCGTTGTTGACCATTAATATTCCATCTGGGTTGCAATATGGATCCAATCCCGGAAGTATTACTAATCAGTCTAGTCTGTTTCAGGTACCAAATGGTCAAACATTGGGTCTTATTGGTGGTGAAATAACTATTCCTGGTGGCGTTATAGCTGCATTGGATGGACGGATTGAGCTGGGGAGTGTGGGTAATGGTGTGGTGAACTTGACCCCAACCGATACTAGTTTTATGTTGGATTATTCAGCAGTTAACAACTTTCAGGATATTAGTTTGTCTGACGGTGCTTTTGTTGTTACCAGTGGCGAAAGTGGTGGCAGTATCCAGGTGCAGGGAGCTAATGTGAGTTTACGCGATCGCTCTGATGTATTTGCAGATACTAACGGGAGTGGAAGTGGGGGTGGGATAGTTGTTGAGGCTTCTCAGCTCAGCCTTGAAGGTGGTTCTAGGATATTGGCGGATGTATTTGGCTCAGGACAGGGGGGAGATGTAAGTATTACCACTGGGCAGTTAATGGTCTCTGATGGAGCAGTTGTTTCAGCTAGCACTTTTGGTGAAGGGGACGGGGGAGATTTGACAGTGGATGCCGACTCTACGGTTCAACTTATTGGTAGATCAGCCGATGGTCAGTTTGGCAGCCTCTTGACTACTCAAACTCAAGGTACAGGAAAAGCGGGAAATGTGAGGATTACCACTGGGGAGTTAATCGTCTCTGGTGGAGCACAAGTTTCAGCTGCCACTGTTGGTGAAGGGGATGGGGGAAATTTGACAGTGGATGCCGACTCTACGGTTCAACTTATTGGTAGATCAGCCGATGGTCAGTTTGCCAGCCGCTTGTTTGCTGAAACTGTTGGAACAGGAGATGCGGGAGAGTTGAGTATTACTACTGGGAAGTTAATGGTCTCTGATGGAGCAAGAGTTTCAGCTAGCACTTTTGGTGAAGGGAACGGGGGAAATTTGACTGTGGATGCCGACTCTACGGTTCAAGTGATAGGTACCTCAGCCGATGGTCAGTTTGCCAGCCGCTTGTTTGCTCAAGCTGATCGAGGTTCAAAAGGAAATGCCGGAAATTTGAGTATTACCACTGGGCAGTTAATCGTCTCTGATGGAGCAGTTGTTTCAGCTTTAACTTTTGGTGAAGGAAATGCCGGAAATTTGACTGTGGATGCGGAGTCTACTGTTCAAGTGATTGGTACGAAATCTGATGGTCAGTTTCCCAGCGGCTTGTTTACTACTACTTTTGGGACAGGAAATGGAGGAGAGTTGAATATTACCACTGGGGAGTTAATCGTCTCTGATGGAGCACAAGTTGGAGCTGGCACTTTTGGTGAAGGAAATTCGGGAAATTTGACAGTGGATGCCGACTCTAGGGTTCAAGTGATTGGTACCTCAGCCTCGGGTCGGATTGTCAGCGGCTTGTTTACTGTAACTGAAGGGACAGGAAATGCGGGAGAGTTGAGTATTAACACTGGCAAGTTAATGGTCTCTGATGGAGCAGATGTTTCAGCTGCCACTTTTGGTATTGGGAACGGGGGAAATTTGACAGTGGATGCCTCCTCTACTGTTCAAGTGATTGGTACCTCAGCCAATGGTGAGTTTAGCAGCCTCTTGACTACTCAAACTGAAGGGACAGGAAAAGCGGGAAATTTGAAGATTACCACTGGGGAGTTAATGGTTTCTGATGGAGCACAAGTTTCAACTGACACTTTTGGTATTGGGAACGGGGGAAATTTGACTGTCGATGCCTCCTCTACTGTTCAACTTATTGGTAGATCAGCCGATGATCAGTCTCCCAGCGGCTTGTTTGCTCAAGTTAATCGGGGAGCAACAGGAAATGCAGGAAATTTGAATATTACCACTGGGCAGTTAATGGTCTCTGATGGAGCACGAGTTAGTGCTAGAAGCATTAAAGAGGATAGTTCAGCAGGCACGGTAGATATTAATGCCAACTCCATCTTCCTTAACAACAATGGAATCATCTCAGCAGAAACAGGAGGAGGAGACAAAGGCAATATTAATCTATATGCCCGTGACATCCGACTGCTTAACGAAAGCAATATTACCACTAACGCCGAGAATACCACTGGCGGAAATATAACTATTGATACTGATACCCTAGTCGGTCTGGGAAATAGCGATATCACCGCTAATGCTGAATTTGGCCCAGGAGGTAGTGTTACCATTAAAGCCCAAGGCATATTTGGCTTAGAGTTTCGAGACCGTCCAACTCCAGACAATGACATCACCGCCACCTCCAACCGTGGCCCACTTTTCAACGGTCAAGTCATACTCAACGTCCCACAGGTAGACCCTACCTCAGGCTTAACCGAATTGCCAGGAAGCCCGGTAGATGCAGAAGCGATCCTGGCCAATGACCTTTGTGGCTTTGAGAACAATCGAATTGCTGGCGGCAGTTCCTTTATCATTACCGGCAAAGGGGGTTTACCACCAACTCCAGAAGATCCGGTGATTAATGCCCACAGAACAGTGGGGTGGCGAACTCGTCCTGGCTTAGGGAGCAGCAGCA
>NZ_JAAHIG010000514.1:0-5398 GCF_010692305.1 Moorena sp. SIO4G3
AAAAGTCTGATTAGGCAGACTAGAAACTTCTAATCTGACCTTTTGGCCTATTTTTACCTTGTATAAATCTTTTTCATAAATATTAGCAGTTGCCCAGACTTGATTATTGTTAACAATCCTCATCAGTTGCCCACCTGCGTCTTCAAAGGATTCACCCAAGGTTACTTGCCATTGCGCTACTGTACCGGAAATTGGAGCAAGCACCGTTACCCTTCCTTGGTCATTAGCAGAATTACTAAGTTGTTGCAGTCGGGTTTTGTAGGTAGTATCGCTCAGTTGAACCCGAGATTTGGCAGCCTTAACCGCTGTTTGAGCCCGTTTTAGTTCCGCTTCTGCTTCCAGAACTTCTCGACGACTAAATGCTCTTTTCAGTAACGTTTTAGCCTCTGCTAGCTTAGTTTTCGACTCTAGCATCTGACGTCGAGCCAGAGCACCTTCGATGGCTAATGCTAGGTCTTTATCGTACTCTTCTTGGGCTACTGCTAGCTGAGTTTCAGCTTCATCAATTTCAGCAGCAGCAATTTGACGCTGACGTTCTAAATTTTCCTGAGCTAGTTCGAGATTTGCCTCAGCTTCTCCCAATGTTGCCTTAGCTTCAGTCAGTCTGTCGAGAGACTCAACCCGCAATTGAATTAACTCCAAGCTAGAGATGACAGCAACCGCTTGACCTTTTTTGACCCTCTGACCTGGTTTGACCAAAAGTTTAGCAACTGTACCGGGAATCGGTGCTGTTACTTGCGCCTGTTGGTTGGGCTGGGTTTCAATTTGCCCGGTGGTTTTAATACCAATATCCAAAAACTGCCTAGAGACGGATTGGAGTTTAATCCCAATTTGACTAGCGGTGGTGGCATCTACCTCAATTCCTTCGGGATTGCTGGTGGCTTCGGTTCCGCTTTGGAACTCATTACCATGCCCGGCATGGGCGAAAACAGCAACTGGTGCGATCGCTATCAGCAGCAAAAAGGTAAACGTTGAAGCCAGGATTGTTTCTGTCTTGTGCATAATGGATCAGTGCTTTTTATGCTCAGCAGAGGGTGCAAGTAGTCACCATAGTCTCCACCCAGATACCTAAGAGGATATCTGAAAAGTTTTTTTATACTGAATTTTGCCCCCCTAGCCCCCCAACTTTGGGGGGAACAAGAGTCAATTTGCTTCTAAAAGTCCCCCGCCGCCCTAACCCCCCAATTCTGGGGGGAAGAACGCGGATGCTTCGCTTTTTGACAGATGGGGACCAACGGGGGCTTGGATGTAGCAAATGATACTTCTCAGACAACCTCTAAGATGTCAGGATGGTCATTTGCTGTCGTCTTGATTAAGTATCACAAGCAAATATGAAATCAGGATGAAATGTTAGGTATCAATGAAATTATTTTTTTTAGGACTTTGGTAAGCCTTCAGCTTCTGAGAGTAGGAAATTGATTTGTTAAAAATTGTTAATCAATGTTACAATTTCATTCTATGTTTTAGAATTAATGCTTTAGGAGCCGTGTAGGAATTGTGAGATTTTTTGATGCCATATTCTATAATTACTACTCGCTATTCCCTGCTCCGAATTTATCTTTGCTATTACATAAATTTGCTATAGGTTCGTGCAGCTTTAAGCTATTTATCCAAGTAAAGTTACACCCTGCCCCGCTTTCTTTCCCGCATATCGCTACTATAGACAAAGTATCCAGCGGGAAAAGACAGATGAGAGTACTGCTAGTTGAAGATGAGCCAGATTTGGGTGCTGCAATTAAGCGAGCATTAAATATAGAGAAGTACGTGGTGGACTTGGTTGTTAACGGCACTGAAGCTTGGGGTTATTTAAACAACCACGAAACTCAATATACCCTAGCTATCTTCGACTGGTTGCTGCCAGGGCTATCCGGACTAGAGTTACTGCGTCAGTTACGCTATCGTAATAATCCCTTGCCTATTTTGATGCTAACGGCAAAAGACCGCCTGGAAGATAGAGTGATGGGTTTGGATACGGGAGCCGATGATTATTTAGTCAAACCGTTCCGAATGGCAGAGTTGCTAGCAAGAGTTAGAGCCTTGCACCGGCGCACACCCTTACTCCAGCCCCAACAACTTCAGGTGGGTGAGCTTATTTTAGACTATGGTAACCGAACGGTTCATCGTCTTGCTGCTAACGGTGAGAAACTCGACATTCCACTCACGAATAAAGAATTCCAGCTCTTAGAGTATTTCATGAAGCATCCCAATCAGGTGATGACCACCAACCAAATTCGCAATCAACTTTGGGAAGTGAATGCAGAACCGATTAGTAACGTAGTGGCGGCTCAAATGCGCCTGCTACGTCGGAAACTTGAATCAATCAACTCCAGCATTCCGATTGAAACTGTGCATGGTTTGGGATATCGTCTCAATCTGAAAAAATCATGAATCAAAATAGGCTATTTAACCAGACTCGTGGGAAATTAGCACTTTCCTATGCCATCGTGATGGGGTTTATTTTGAGCCTGTTGGGATTTGGTGTTTACAGAGCGATCGTTCATACCCATTTAGTCACTTCAGACCGGGAGTTAAAATCCGTTGCGGGCACACTCCATGATAGTCTGGAATGGAAGCTCAAGGAACCTGGACAGGTAGAGCCGATAATTGGGGAACTTTTACCGAATCTGTGTATCGTTGGAGTTAACTGTTCTAAACCACTGGTGAGTTCCCAGCGCCACATCCTCAGTGCTGTTAGCCAAGGTCACTACTACATCCGGCTATTTGATACCTCAGGAGGTTTAATTGCCGTTGCAGGAACTTACCCAGAGGGATTACCCCAGGTGTTTAATCAAGCACCTTGGCAAACCATTTCCGATGGTAAGGGCAACTCCTATCACCAAATTTCTCTATCGCTACATACTCAAGATCAGCGGGATTGGGGGTATTTGCAGGTGGGGCACTCTCTCCAATACCTCAACAACTACCTCAATACGGTAAAATTAATCTTGGGATTAGGGCTGCCAATGGCAATGATCTTAGTCGGCAGTGGCAGTTGGTGGTTAGCAGGGTTGGCAATGGAACCTATTTACCAATCCTATAGACAGATTCAACAGTTTACCGCTGATGCTGCCCACGAGCTACGGACACCGATAGCTGCAACACTGGCAACGGTTGAGTCAGCGCTTTTGATGCCTAGCTTGGATCAACAAGAAGCACGAAACATTCTGGAAATTGTTGAACGTCAAAATCAGCGGCTGAGTCAGTTAGTTGCGGATTTGTTGTTGTTGTCTCGCTTAGATAGACAACCGGCATCTGTGGGTCACCAGACATGCTGTCTCAATGATCTGGTTAGCGATTTAGTTGAGGAATTAGCAGCCTTGGCAATCGCTTCCGAAATTACACTGACATATTCGGTGCGATTGCAAACTCCTCTGGAGGTTGTGGGTGATTCTGAGCAGCTTTATCGCTTAGTTTCTAATTTAATTGTTAATGGTATCCAATACACCCCTGTGGGTGGTAGAGTAACTGTTATTTTAGACAAGAGCGACCAACAGGCGGTGATCCAGGTAGAAGATACGGGGATTGGTATTGCCCAGGAAGACCAAGGGCTAATTTTTGATCGCTTTTATCGAGTCAATAGCGATCGCTCTCGTCACACAGGAGGTTCCGGATTAGGGCTCGCAATTGCTAATGCGATCGCTCAAGCACACCACGGTAGCTTGCAAGTATACAGCGAACGAGGTGTTGGTAGTAGGTTTACTCTTCGATTACCCAAGGCAGTTACTTCGGGTGCATCTCATATTTGTAAAAAAGTTGCGTAGGGTGTGTTAGGGGGGGCCTCATTGTCTTGATGCAGTCGCTCATGGGGGAAACCCCCAAGACCGCGCTGCATCGCTTTTCGCCTCGTAGCCAGGGTTTAGACAGCCCGCCCCGTAACGCACCACCTTGTCAAACAACAAAAATGAGATGCACCCGTTACTTCGTTTGATCAGGAACACTTTAGCGCTCCAGTTTTTTTCCAGTCCAATTCCTAAGTGTTTAAAGCTTCATATAAAGTATGAAGTATGAAAGATAAAGGAATAAAGGGAAATAGTGAGGGATGAACAGATATAGCTCAAACCATACCAGTTGTTGAACAACCGATAAATTATACTACTTTATCCTTCATATTGGGAGCATGTCAATTTTGTTAATCCCTGATTCAGATCCCCCATTATCCCCCTTAAAAAAGGGGGACTTTTGAATCTAATTCCCCCCTTTTTTAAGGGGGGCTAGGGGGGATCTATGTACATAATTACAAGCTTATTTGAGAATACTGCGCAGCATCCAAGCCGTTTTCTCATGTATGCTCATCCGTTCCGTCAACAGGTCAGCTGTAGACTCATCGTTAGCACGTTCAGCGGCTGGGAAAACAGACCGTGCAGTTCTTACCACTGCCTCATTGGCTTCCACTAGCAAGCGCACCATTTCCTCAGCCTCCGGAACATTGCTTGTTTCTGGGATGGAGGATAATTGCGCATACTGACTGTAGCTGCCAGGAGCAGGATAGCCTAGGGTACGAATCCGCTCTGCGACCGCATCCACTGCTAAAGCCAACTCATTGTACTGTTGCTCAAACATCAGGTGTAGGGAGTTGAACATTGGTCCAGTAACATTCCAGTGGAAGGCATGAGTCTTCAGGTATAGGGTTTGACACTCCCCGGTCATTAGACGCGGGGATTCTTGCTTCAGCGATCCAACGTGGCTCTTCCAGACCGGAGTCAGGAAGAGTAGAGGTCGGGTCTCCGCAAGCGTTCGGGTCTTTGACGACCCAGGTTCCGGTGTGCCCCACCGTACCCAATGCTCGTTTAAGGATATTGATCGCGGCATTATGGTCACGGTCTAATTCACAACCGCATTCACAGACGTGAGTCCTAGTTGATAGTGACTTTTTAACCACTTCTCCGCATTCAGAGCAGTTTTGGCTTGTATAAGCAGGATTCACCGCAACAGTGACCCTGCCAAACTTGACTCCAAAATGCTCTAACCATTTCCTGAATTGATACCAACCCGCATCATTAATAGACTTAGCCAGGCAGTGATTTTTAACTAAATTCTTTACTCTTAGGTCTTCATAGGCGACCAAGTCGTTAGACCGGATTACGCAGCGCGCAATTCTCTTTGCGTGCTCCTCACGTTGCCTACTTATTCTAAGATGCTGTCTACCTAGTTTATTAATAGCTTTCTTACAGTTGGACGAGCCTTTCTTTTTCCGAGAAACCCGACGTTGATAAAACTTTAATCGCTTTTCCCCAGTTCTATAAAACCTGGGGTTAGGCTCAGAATTTCCATTAGAATCAGGTAGAGTCGATGCCTGGTATTACCCAGGGCACCTCTCTTTCAGAACCGTACGTGCGACTTTCACCGCATACGGCTCCTAGATATTCTCTCCTTTCGGAGTGCCCTTGCTTTTCTTGTT
>NZ_JAAHIG010000515.1:0-5385 GCF_010692305.1 Moorena sp. SIO4G3
TGATGTAAAAACATTCCGCTTCGTTGCCGAACCACCAATACTGTTCAGCTACAAGCCAGGTCAGTTTGTCACTCTCGATTTGGAGATTGATGGCAAACCAGTGAAGCGTTCCTACTCCATCTCTTCGTCTCCCTCACGTCCTCATACCTTAGAAATTACTGTCAAGAGAGTTCCAGGACCACCAGACGCTCCTGATCTGCCAGCGGGTTTGGTGTCTAACTGGTTGCACGACAACATCAACGTCGGATCCGAGGTGAGATTAAATGGTCCAATGGGGAAATTTACCTGTGCTGACCATAGGGCTGATAAACTGCTGTTGATCTCAGCAGGTAGTGGGATTACCCCGATGATGTCCATGTCGAAATGGCTTTGTGATACCGGTGCTGATGTGGATGTTGTGTTTGTCCACAGTGCTCGTAGCTCACAAGATATCATCTTCCATCAGAAATTACAGTTGATGGCCGCTTTGCACCCTAATTTTAAGCTGGCGATTACCACGACTCGCCCAGAACTCGATCAAGCTTGGTCGGGGTATACCGGAAGACTCAATCAAGCCATGCTGGAACAGATGGCTCCGGATTTTCGCGATCGCATTGTTTATGTCTGTGGTCCGAATCCCTTTATGGCAGGGGTGAAAGGGATGCTAGCCGGTCTAGACTTTCCGATGGAAAACTACAATGAAGAGAGCTTTGGCGGCAAAAAGCCCTCAAAAAAGAAAGCAACAGCAGCAACTCCTGAACCAGTCAAAGGGGAAGATCGTCCTAGACTACACCTAGTAGAATCACCATCAACCTCTAATGAACCCACTGTGGTCTTTGCTGAGTCTGCAAAAGAGGTAAGCTGTGATGCTGAGGATGTGATCCTAGATGTGGCGGAACAAGAAGGGGTGCCATTACCGAGCGGTTGCCGCATGGGAGCCTGTGGTGCTTGTAAGCGAAAGCTTTTAGAAGGGAAGGTAGAGTATGATGAGGAGCCTGACGCTCTGGAAGACGAGGAACGGCAGCAAGGGATGATTTTGACTTGTGTGGCTCGTCCTGTAGGACGAGTAGTGGTGAGCGCCTAAACATGTCTTGTCAAGGGTTCAATAATGATGAATGGAAAGCATTCAGGTGTAGGGGTTGACAAAGCCATCCCAATTACTCAAAGCCAGGAATCAGAGACAATTCGTGAGAACGCTCCCGCACTGCCAAGGAAAGAGATTGGCCTATGGCCACGCGGGGCGCGTTCGTCCCAAAAACTCAACAGCTGAACGACCCTGAGCCCGACAAGACAGCAATCCCACTCAGCAATTTCGCCCAAGAAGCATAAGCGGATGCCTCACTTTCGCCAGCATTCGGAGCAAGGAACGCGCTTCTTGTCTTGTCCGGGGATGACAAAATCCTGTAACTCCCCCCCAACCAGAGTTCCACAGTGGTGACACACCCTTGCTTTAAGCTGGTACTCTACAATTTCGATGGGACGCTCTACCAGTTGAGCCACGACATAGCTTCGGGTTGACTCACACTTACTTTCCCAGTGGTTTCCCTGACATACCGGACAGCTTTGAGGTTCGACTACCATCGAGGGGTCTACTCGCGCCATACCTTTTCAGGTTTTCCTCCGGGTTTGCGTTCACAGGAGTCCGATTCCTTCTTGGTTGGTTTCTCTGACCTTTTAATCAGGTCACTTGATGGGGGCTTTGATGAGGTTTTGCTGTCTTTCGACCGCAGACTTTTGAGGCGTTCCACCTCAACGATCAGTTGTTCAAGCACCTAGTTGCTTGTTGCAGCACCAGCTCCACCAGAACCGATTGGGGCAGGAGTTCGAGACCTTCAAAGCTGTTGGGGATGGCTGGTGGTTTAATTTCCATGGTTCTAAAATACTACTCATCTTTCCCCTTTTGTTAACACCACCACCTGAATGCTTGAGGGTAAACGCATCTTATTTTGAAACCCCTACTGGATATGAGATTCATACGATAAGTATTAATGCTTATCAATTTTCCAATTTTTTCTGAGTAAGGCTTATAGAATTTTGAAGCGTTTGCCCTGCTGAATGCTTACGTTTATCCATTCATCTGATAAACTATCTGTGAAGCTAAACAAAGCTAAAAATCCTTTATTCAGATAACTAGAAGGGTGCATATGATGATTATCCGTCAAGATTCGGTTAGTTTGTGGATTAACTCCTGGGAGCTGTTGAGATCCATCTATAAACCTCGATTAAGGAGTTGCCCAAGCTACCCTAACTACCCAAGGGCCTAAGTGGTGATTGATGCCTAGTTTAGTGAGGCCTATTGGTTAAACCTAGTTAAACCGATGTTGATGAGAGGGTGAGCGAGGAAATTTCCCCAATACCGCTGTCCAATGGGAGCAGTTTGTGCTGATTTGAGACAAGAGAGAGAGCACCTAGAGCTTTTAAAAAAGCTCTCCATAACCGATCAGCCTATTCAGAATTGGTAAAAAGCTAACTGACCCAACCACATCGGGTAGAGCTAAGAGCACTTTCGAACAATTTCAAACAATTCTCTTTCTGACAACAGGTAGAGCTATGTCTAACCTACTGTCAGATTAGAGTCCTGTGCGTTTTTTTTTCGTAAAGTGCGGCATAAAAAATGTGGACTCAAGCAGATAAGTAACTGGTGATTCAGAAAGCTTAGGTTCTAGTTAGGTTACCAACCAACCCAAGCTCAAGAGGGTTTACCTAACTCTTGCTGGTGTTATAGAGTAGATTATGCCCAAAGACGGGTAATGCTCATCCTCAGCATTGGTTTCGGTGCTAGCTGTTAAGAAGTATCCAAACAGGTACTGCCAATGCCTGAACTTGTTTCCCACAATGGAGCAAAAGGGGGTTAAAGTTATGCTGTCAAAGGTACCAGAACAAAGTTGGCACCGAGTCCGTTGGCTGCTAGTGATTAGTTGGCTAATATTAATTTTATCGTTGTTTTATGACCCGATCTCACACAATTTAACTGATCCTGATCATCTATTCAGCCTATTTCGGGATCCCATGCTCACCCGAGACCCATGTGTTCAAGTCCAGGGAGTATGCCTAGATGAAAAACCCTATGCCCTGGGAGCGCGATTGTTTTGGGGCATAATCGTGCCTAGCGCCATCATGATTGTCTTGGTGTTCGGTCATGAGACTTGGCGACGCATTTGCCCACTTTACTTTCTCTCCCAAATTCCCAGAGCCTTGGGATTACAGCCAAAGCGGGATATCAGCAAAAATTCTTGGCTGGTTCGTAACCATTTATATGTCCAGTTTGCCATTTTATTTATCGGGTTGAACTGCCGGATTCTATTTTGTAACTCTGAGCGCTTGGTTCTGGGTTTGTTTCTGAGCTTGACTATCGTATCCGCCATGATGATGGTATTGCTTTATGGTGGCAGAAGTTGGTGTCATTATGTCTGTCCATTTGGCATAGTTCAGATGGTATTTATTGGACCACGGGGATTGTTTGGCACTGAAGCTCACAACGCACCGCCAAAAACTATTACCCAGTCCATGTGCCGCACGGTAGACCAAACCACAGGTATTGAAAAAAGTGCTTGTATCAGTTGTAAGTCCCCTTGTATGGATATCGATTCCGAAAAAGCCTACTGGCAACAACTGACTAAGCCTGGTCGGAAATTAGTCCAATACGGTTATTTAGGCCTGGTGATTGGCTATTTCGTCTACTCCTGGTTGTATGCAGGAAACTTCGATTATTACATGTCTGGGGCTTGGGCCTATCAAGAAAATCAGTTAGGTTCCCTTTTCAAGCCAGGGTTTTACATCATGAATCACCCGATTGGGATTCCTAAACTGGTGGCAACTCCTCTTACCTTCGTTGTCTTCGTTGCCCTCAGTTGTGTAATTTGTACCAAGCTAGAGAAGCGATACAAAGCTGCTCTGTGGCGAAAAAACAAATCTATCACTCACGAGCAGGTATTGCACCGAGTCTTTTCCATTTGTACCTTTATTGCCTTTAACTTCTTCTTCATCTATGGGGGTCGTCCCGAAATTAATCGCTTCCCTGTCCTAGTGCAATTCCTGTTTCAGAGTGTAGTGATTCTGGTGAGCAGTTTATGGCTTTATCGAACTTGGGGTCGTAGTTCCCACCAATATACCCAGGAGAGTTTGGCCGACAAGTTGCGCCGTCAACTGAAGAAGCTACCCCTGGACTTCTCGGAATTTCTGGAAGGTCGTTGTGTAGATGATCTCAAACCTGAGGAATTACACATCCTGGCTAAAACCCTACCTGGTGCTAACCAACAATACCACTTGGGGGTATACAAAGGGGTGTTAAGAGAAGCGATCCAAGCTGGACATGTCAATTCCGCTAGTAGTCTCGAGGTTCTCCAGCAGATCCGGGATGAACTGGGTATCAACGATCAGCAACATTATCAGGTTTTAGAAGAACTTGGTAAGGAGCAAGAAAACTTACCGATCTTGTATCCCCACTATCGACGGGACCCCTATCAGGTACTGAGCACTATCAAAGAGCACCAGAAGACTAGTACTTCTAACCAACGCACTATCCTCAGGGAATCCCGCCAGCAGAATCGTTCTGATCAGCGCACCAAGCTGCTAAAAGACCGCAAAGATTAGAACAATCAATCAGGTGATCAAGATTAGGCTGTGCTTCTCGGAGATATTACATTCAACAGGGTGAGACGAGGAGGATATACCCGAAAAAAAAGAGAATTTTTCATAAAAATAAAAAACAGATTGATAAATATATAGCCACTGGTAAAACACTTATAAAACACTTACTTACTAGTGGCTCAGGCCGAGGGTACTACCGATCAAGACAAGTTGAGATGAATTGTGAACTCACAATGGACAATCCCTTTATAAATTTCAGCAATTGACGCAATTGACCCAATATTTCGGTAATTTGGAGTGAGAGAAAACATGCTGACGACTACAATCATCAACTACCAAACTAACGAGTTACAGGAAAAAACCCTGAAACCGGCAACTGGAATTCAAGGTGAGTATCTGATTGGCCGCCACCCGAGTTGTGACCTAGTCTTGGATAGTCCTGTAGTTAGTCGTGTACACGGTAGAATCATATGCCAAGAGGGAAAGTGTTTCTTTACTGACCTCGGTAGCACCGATGGCTCTCGGATCAATAATGAGGAGGTAGATGTTAACCAAAACTGGCTCCTGAAGGAAGATGACATCATCCGCATCGGTGAATTTGTGTTGTTGGTCAAAGACCTAGAGCTCTATGGTTCTAGCCAGGAAGCCAACCTGGTAGATGGTAATAGCCCTGGGATAAAGCAGTGGAGTAAGGGTGAGATTACTGTCCGCTGTGTACAGGTCATTGATGAGACCGATGATGTAAAAACATTCCGCTTCGTTGCCGAACCACCAATACTGTTCAGCTACAAGCCAGGTCAGTTTGTCACTCTCGAT
>NZ_JAAHIG010000516.1:0-5364 GCF_010692305.1 Moorena sp. SIO4G3
AATACAAAAATTCGATTTTTTCGCGCTGTAAATAGCTGATAAACCAGCATTTAAGGCCTTTGGCCACGCTTCGCGAACGGCTTTGTTTATCATTACATATATTATAGCATTCCATACATACCCTGTGCAAAATTCATCCCACACCTATGCTACGCATTAGGTGTGGGGCTTCTAATGCCTGCCAGCTAAGCGCCAAATTGCCAGACTTAGGAGCATTGCTGAATAATGGATTGTCAAAATCTAGTTTTGGTTTTATGTTCTGTTTTTCGATGGCCTTTAGGCCACGCGACGTGAACGCCGAGACACAGTAAAGAAATTGATCAGCAAGAGTTACACTGGTACACTGGAAAAATGAACTACTAGCAAACAGCTACAGCAGTTGCGGCATGCCATCCAATCGGACTACAAAAATCTGCAACTACAAAAAGCACCACAAATCACATGACATCAGGGCTACGCCTTAATGTCATTTTGGCGCTTTCGTGGATCTTGGCAAAATCAAACAGAACCGACCTCAGCCACTGTGAATCAAAAACTTATCGTGATCTGGTATCGCAACGATTTACGGATCCATGACCATGAGCCACTCTATCAAGCTGTCCAGGAAAAAGCTGAAATTATCCCCCTGTACTGCTTTGATGACCGACAATTTGGTACTACCTCCTTTGGTTTCCCAAAAACCGGTGCATTTCGCGCTCAGTTTTTGCTCGAAAGTGTAGCGGACTTGCGGAATTCTTTGCGATCGCTTAACCCTGCCGATCTCGGGAAATCCGTTGGTAGTAATCTTGGTAGTAATTTAGTGGTGCGCCGGGGTTTACCGGAACAGATTATCCCATCTTTAGCAAAACAACTAGGAATCTCGGCAGTTTACTATCACCGGGAAGTCACCTCAGAAGAGTTAGCCGTCGAATCCGCCCTCAAAAAGGCGCTTGCTCAAATTGGCGTGAAAGTCAAGTCGTTTTGGGGCTCTACCCTATTCCACATCAATGAATTGCCCTTTGGTATTCCCCACATTCCCGAAGTATTTACCCAATTTCGCAAGCAGCTGGAGAAATCTTCCACAGTTTATCCCAGTTTCCCCACTCCCAAAACTCTACCACCCTTACCTAAGGTAGATGTTGGTGAACTGCCTCAGTTAGCTGAGTTGGGACAAGAGCCACCAGTCCCTGATCAAGGGGCAGTGTTGCAATTCAAAGGTGGGGAAACAGCCGGACTAGCTAGACTAGATCACTACTTCTGGGAAAAAGACTGTCTTAAGCGTTACAAACAAACCCGAAATGGCATGTTGGGAGCAGATTACTCCTCCAAATTTTCCCCCTGGCTAGCCTTGGGTTGTCTATCGCCTCGTTATATCTATCAACAGGTTCAGGAGTACGAAATACAACGGGCTAAAAACGACTCTACCTATTGGTTAGTCTTTGAGTTACTGTGGCGCGACTATTTCCGATTTATCTGTGCCAAGCATGGTAATCGAGTCTTTCGCCAATCGGGATTACAAGGGGTAAGCATACCGTGGAAGGTGGACTGGAAGAGATTTGACCTGTGGACCGAGGGAATGACTGGTTTTCCCCTAGTTGATGCCAATATGCGGGAATTAACAGCCACAGGCTTTATGTCCAATCGGGGTAGACAAAATGTTGCCAGTTTCCTGACCAAGAATCTGGGGATAAACTGGCAGATGGGAGCGGAGTGGTTTGAGTCGCTGTTGATTGATTATGATGTGTGTAGCAATTGGGGCAACTGGAACTACACAGCTGGGGTAGGCAATGATGCTCGTGGTTTTCGCTATTTTAATATTCAGAAACAATCTAAAGATTATGATCCCCAGGGAAAATACGTAAAGCATTGGCTACCCGAACTTACTTCTGTCCCTGCTAGGAAAGTCCATGAACCCTGGACATTATCATCGGATGAGCAAAAGCGCTATGGGCTAAGAATAGGTGTACACTATCCTCAGCCTGTAGTAGATTTGTGGAAGTCAGTCCAACAAAATGAGAAGGTTTACAATGCTGCTCTTAGCCGTCGGTCTTAGCCGTTGCTAAAGCACTTTATGGGCTTTACCTTTCGATGAAGTATTTCCAGTTGAGTGTTGACAGTCAACAGTTAACGTTCAACACTCAATTAGCCAGCCATGAATTAGCCAGCCATCAATTTTTACCTTTCCCTGTTGATGTTGATCAAAACACAAATAGACAGAATTATATGGATAAAACTGTGCTATATATCTGTGTTTAGCAATCCTGGTTGGATTCCTGTTTTGCCTTACTCAGTTTTAAGGTCACGACAGTGGTAACTTAAGGGCAGGGTGAGATTCTGAAGGACGAATTCGGTATTTAACCAGATTGGCGAGATCTTGTAGTTGACCAATTGCTTCAGCACCTTCCAACTTCATCAGTTCTCGGTCATCGCGCATTTCAGTCCAAGTGATCCCGTAATCTGAAACCAAAAATCGAATCAGGTGATTGTCCCCCAAGCTAACCATAAACGATGCGCTATTCATCTGCCCACCACAGGTGTAGCAGGAGGCTAAATAGCCTTGGTTTTCTAGTACAATTGCCAACGCCTGGAGATTCATTACTAAATCTCTGACAAATTGACGGTGCTCCTCTGCAAGTCGTATAAACACGTCTGTTCTCCAAACACCACTCCTAGATTTTAGAGCTTCTATTCTTTCTTAAAAATTTAATCTTCATGTTTCAATATAAATCAGGATAGAATTGGGGGATTTTTATAAAAAATAGACTTTTGTAAATCTTTTCCTTAATCTCTTGCCTTGTTCTATCCCAAAATAAACCTGTCGGTCAAGGCAAATTGGCTCCCTTGTCAGAATTTTCATGAGTCAAGGGATATACATTAGTAGTTTCTATATGTTTATCAGAATTCTTTAACTAACCTAACTACCGGTCAAAGTGCAACCGATACTTCCGTGTGATTAGGGAGTCGCACGATGTTAATTTACTTGCCACCAACCAAATCCAGGTCCTATAAATCTCACCGTTAGCCAGAAGACAATCATAAAGACAATACCAGCCCAAGCTCCCCTAGTGGTCCATTTAACAAACTGCTCACCCTGACTTTTAGTTATCGGGAGCCATGGAAATATGTTGGCTTCTTTCCCGTAGTCTTCTCCCAGTGCTGCTTTCCGGCGTTTTGCTTCACCCATAATCGTTCTTAATCACTCAGTGATAATAATAACCTATGCATTGAACAATGGTGGGCATTAGCAGAGCTGGTGTAGAATTTCTTAACTTTAGGGGATAATCAGCCTTGGCAACCTCAAGAAATTTACGCTTGTCGCCAACAGTATCATCACGGCTGCCCTTATCCCCCCTTAATAAGCTCACAGGGGTAAGTTTTTAACAAAGACGTGAGGTGTGGGGTGTGGGGTGTGGGGTGTGGGGTGTGGGGGATAAGACAATATACTTAATTGTCTTGATGCAAAGCGCGAGTGGGGGAAACCCCCCCATGAAGGCGCTGCATCCCTTGTCGTTGTCAGCCATGCAAAGCGCGAGTGGGGGAAACCACGCCAGTTGCTCATGGGGGAGACCACGGCAGTCGCTCATGGGGGAAACCCCCGCATGAAGGCGCTGCCTCCCCAAGACCGCACTGGCTCCCCTGTTCCCTTGCTGCATCGCTAAAAATCATCATTGTCTTGTACCAAAGCGCGAGTGGGGGAAACCCCCGCAGGTCTGGCTTTGGTGCGCTGATCGAATCTAATTATTAAATTCCCTTGATTGTCGCACCATTAGCATCGCTTTCTTATGCCCCACACCCTACACCCGCTCCCCCTACACCCCACACCTGAGGTCAAAGTCAAAAACCTACCCTTATGAGCTTAATAAGGGGGGCAGGAAAAAGGCAAAGGGCTTGGGAGAATTTATTCACCCTGTTATGGGTGTGGTGCTACCTTTGACCTTTTTCCTTTGACCTTCAAACCTGTACCTCTTCCAGCCTCAATTTAGAACGCTTGAGTTCTTCTGAAAGGGGAACAGGGTAATGACCTGTGAAACAAGCAGAGCAGAAACTCTTAGAGTCTTTTCCTGTGGCTAGCATCATTCCCTCCCAACTCAGATAAGCGAGGGAATCTACACCAATATAATTGGCTATTTCTGCCACTGACTTGGTGGCGGCAATCAGTTGCTCTTGGTTATCGGTGTCTATTCCAAAGAAGCAAGGATGAGTAACTGGGGGCGATGACACTCGCATATGTACCTCAGCCACACCTGCATCACGCAAAGCTTTGATAAGTTTGCTGCTGGTGTTTCCTCGAACAATGGAGTCATCTACTAGTACCAGTCGTTTACCAACTAAGACATCTTTGAGGGGATTAAGTTTCATGCGGATGCCAGTTTCTCGCATACTCTGAGTGGGTTGGATAAAGGTGCGACCCACATAGCGATTTTTAATCAGTCCCTCTCCGTAAGGAATACCGGACTCTCGGGAAAAGCCGATAGCTGCGGGGATACCAGAATCGGGTACAGCAATCACCATGTCCGCATCTGGTGTTGACTCTTTTGCCAGCTGACGCCCTAGGCGTAACCGATAGCTAAACACAGTTTCATCATCCATGACGCTATCAGGGCGAGAAAAGTAAATCATCTCAAAGATGCAAACTTTGCGCTCTGGCTTTTGACTCCAGTCGAAGGAAGCAATCCCTTCGTCATTAATCCACACTAATTCTCCCGGTTCCACATCCCGCAGATAGTCAGCACCGATAATGTCTAAACCACAGGTTTCTGATGCCAGCACGTAGCCCCCAGAATTGCCACCTAAGGTGCCAATCACTAGAGGGCGAATGCCATTCCGGTCACGAACACCCATTAATCCATCCGGTGTGCCAATGACTAAACTAAACGCTCCTTGGCAAGATTGAAAGGCACTCATTGCTGCCTCCAACCACCCTTTGCCATGGTTAACCTCTGCAGCGATCGCTAGGGCGATTAGTTCTGAATCCGTAGTGGTCATCAAGTTAGAGTTATGCTTGAGTAAATCATCACGTAATTGCATAGTGTTGACCAAGTTACCGTTATGAGCCAAAGCCAACGATCCTAAGGGAGTTTCCACCACGGCTGGTTGAGCATTGCCGATATGGCTAGAACCGGTGGTAGAATAGCGGTTATGGCCAACGGCACTCTGACCAGGTAGCTGAGCCAAAATTTCTTCATTAAAGACCTGGGAGACTAGCCCCATATCCTTGTAGACATGCAGCTGCTTGTCATCAAAGGTAGCAATCCCTGATGACTCCTGACCTCGATGCTGTAGGGCAAATAGACCAAAGTAAGTTAGCTTAGCGACATCTTGCTCTGGTGCATAGATACCAAAGACTCCGCAAGCTTCCTCTGGCTTGTCCAAGTGCTGGAGAAG
>NZ_JAAHIG010000517.1:0-5337 GCF_010692305.1 Moorena sp. SIO4G3
TCTGTGAATCCCGCAACGGTCCTAATTTGGCAAACGGACCAAAGATAAAATACCCATGAGCCATACCAATTTCTAGACCCCTGGACAGGGGAGAAAGACCGGGACGGTAAATAGGTAGGTTTTTGAGGAAGTTAAGGCTAATATCTGAGGAGTTAAGTGGGGTTGCCAAGTCACCAACTTGGGGATTACTCCGAGGGCTAATCAGCTCACCTTTTTTGAAGTCAAAACCAGCTTCTGCTCCTCGCGCCCGGATAGCATGCCAGATATGACCGAAAAGAAACAACACGGCAAAGACAAAGTGGAATGCTGCCAACCAACCGCGAGCAGATACGATGCCATCACTGGATTCTAAAGTCCCTACTGGACCATAGAACACTTCCGGATAAACTGTGTCATTGACCATGACAAAGTAGGCGGCCAAAATTCCCATGTAGGCGATCGCTCCTAAGCTATAGGAGAGATAAGCTTCCCCGGAATAAACCAAAACCTCACGTGCCCAGTTAAACGGCTTAGTCAAGATATGCCAGAAACCACCACCAATGCAGATCAAACCCATCCAGATGTGACCGCCAACCACATCTTGTAAATTATTCACTGCTGCCATGCCTTCTGAACCGGATGCACCAACTAAGTAGCCAAAAATTTTGACAGGGCTAAGGGTGGGATCGGTAATCACTCGTACATTGCCACCGCCACTCGCCCAGGGGTCAAATAGTCCACCCCAAAACATGGCTTTAGCTACCAACAACCAAGCACCAACCCCCAAAAGGATTAGGTGAATCCCGATAATGGTGGTCATCTTGTCGGAGTCTTCCCAGTCATAACCAAAGAAACCAACAAAGGTGCCATCTTTGGTTAATTTATCTGGGGCAAGCAGGGAATGGTAAAGTCCTCCAGCTCCGAGCACTGCTGAGGAAATCAAATGCAAGACTCCAACCACAAAATAGGGATAGGTGTCGATAATTTGACCACCAGACCCAACACCTAAACCTAAGGAAGCCAGGTGGGGCAACAAGATTAATCCCTGGTCATACATCGGCACGTCAGGGTTGTAGCGAGATAGTTCAAACAGGGTCATTGCTCCTGCCCACAGGACTATCAAACCAGCATGGGCAATATGAGCGCCTAGCAACTTACCGGATAATTCAATAAAACGAGCATTACCAGCCCACCAGCCTACTTTTGAGATTTGGCCTTGCTTGGGACTATCAGCAATTACTGCTGTCATTGATGATGTACCTCTTTGAGAATTATTTGCATTTTTATTTGGTCAATAAAATGCCATTATATCGACACTTTATTAGAATTAATTGCATTAAGCTGAATTTAAGTAGTAACTTCTGAAGCTACTACCTTACCCCGGCGAAAATCAAAGCCAGCTGCTCGCAAAGCATGCCAAATATGACCTTGGAGGAAGAAAAACCCAAGGAAGAAGTGAGCATTAGCTAACCAACTCCGGCAAGAAAGGGAGCTAGAGTTAGGATCGGCAAAGTAGGGGAAAACACCCAGTTTAATTGATAAGGCAGGTCCATAGAAGACTTCTGGGTAGACTACGGTGTTAACAGCGCAGAAGTACGCGGCAATAAAGCCCATCAGCGCCAAAGCGCCCAAGCTGTAGGAAAGATAGGCTTCTCCAGACCAAATAAAAAGACCCCGCGTCCACTCAGATGGCTGAGTCTTGATGTGCCAAAAGCCACCGCCAATACACAGTAGACCAACCCAAATATGACCACCAACTACATCCTCTAGGTTACTGACTCCAGCAATCCAGTTCTTGCCCACAGTACCAAACAGATAGCCGAAAATCACTGCTGGATTGAGGGTAGGGTTGTTAATGACTCGCACATTCTCCACTGCTGGATCGTACAACCCCCCAAACGCGATCGCTTTAGCCACCAGTAGGAAAGCTCCAAATCCCAGTAGAATCAGGTGAATGCCAATGATGGTGGTCATTTTGTCACCATCTGCCCAGCTATACCCAAAGAAGCCAGACCTGGCTTCTAAAGTTTCCGGACCACGGAGGGCGTGGAAGATACCACCAAAGCCGAGAAATGCTGAAGAGATCAGGTGCAAAACACCAATCACAAAGTAGGGGTAAGTATCGACTATAGCTCCCCCAGCACCAACGCCCCAGCCTTGAGCTGCTAAGTGGGGCAGCAGGATTAAGCCTTGTTCGTACATCGGTTTGGCAGGATTGAAGCAGGATAGTTCAAACAGGGTTATTGCTCCGGCCCAGAAGACGATTAGACCAGCATGGGCAACATGAGCCCCCAATAATTTCCCGGATAACTCCGTCAGGCGAGCGTTTCCTGCCCACCAACCATACTCTCCCTCTAGTAATCGGGAACTCTCCGCAGTGTTTGCCACTATCTACACCTCCTAGGCTTTTATTGAAAAATATATTCAATAGATACTTGGAATAGCTTACACTACTGGTTAAGGAAAATGAAACATATTTTTATTAAGAATCATGACAATTCGCAGATTTTGTAAGGTATCAGAGCAGTCGTTAGTGACTCAGAACCCTGTCATCACTAGGTTGAAGCCATCTGTTCATCTCTTTAAGCGCCATGACTTGATTGCTCTAGAACCCGATCAACTATGGGTAGTTCAACAGGGTGTGGTGAAAACCTTGACCTGGAATGACGAAGGAACAGTAATTACATTAGGATATTGGGGAGCTGGAGATGTAGTGGGGAAATCTTTGTCTAACTTGCAAACTTACGAGATCGAGTGTTTGACTAGGGTTAAAGCGCAATGTCTGTCTTTGTCTCAGTCTTACCGCTTATCGGAGGCTATTGTTTGCCATCTGCGACAGACAGAAGAGTTGCTGTGTATCATTAGAACCCCAAGAGTCTCTCAGCGTTTGCAACAGTTTTTGAGTTGGTTAGCCCGGAAGTTTGGTCGTCCTGTTTGTAGTGGGCAACTTATTGACATACCAGTCACCCATCAAGAACTAGCTGAGATGATTGGTACCACACGCGTAACCATCACCAGGATAATCAAGCAGTTTGAGGAAGAAGGGATAATCAGTCGTCCTCGTCGATACTGTATTGTATTGCGGGATTGTTCTGAATTGTAATTGAAAATGCTATAAATGGCGCTATACTTAGCATACCTGGAAAGGATAACCCTAGCGCCATGGAAGTGATTCATTTACGGGCTGATGGTGGAGAGGAAATTATGGGATTGACCTACGGTCACGCTATGGGATTGACCTACGGTCACGCTATGGGATTGACCTACGGTCACGCTATGGGATTGACCTACGGTCACGCTATGCGATCGCAATGTAGCCTGGTAATTCCTTAATCCGCTCCATCCAAGACAGCACATTGGGGTAAGCATCTAGAGAAATCTTGGCGTCTGGTGAGAGACTAACATAGGGGAAGCAAGCAATATCGGCAATTGTGGGGTGATCCAGTTCCAGCCATTCCCGATCACTGAGGTGGTTGTCGAGGAGTGTCAGGATAGTTTCCGACTTTTGTGTTGCTACCTCGATGTTAACGGTTTGTACATTAAACTTGTATTGACACTCCCCGTCCTAGAAGAACGGGGATTCTTACTTCAACGAGCTGTCTTGCTTGATCAGGTCGGAACCAAAAAAAGTAGAGGACAATTCTCCATAAGCGTTTAGATCATGGATCTAGGTTTCGGTGTGCCCCACCGTACCTTCTTTTTTTTTATATAGATAGATAGGTACTTTTTTGATCTAAATTTTTCATAGACGTTCAAGTCGTTAGACCGAATCACGCAATCTGCACTCTTTTGCAGATTTTTTACGTTGTCTACTTATTGTTAGATAATATCTATCTAATTTTTTAGTTTATTATTTATATTTTTATCTAAGCACACCTAGTACAAACTGTCAATACAAAGTCTTAAGAAAAAGCCGTCCTATAAGGACGGGGCGCGATTACCAAAATTTTTTGGTAAAGTCTAGCAAACTCTGGACCCTGGCGAATCTCTCCTGCAGTTGTAGAGAGCCAGCGCATCACTCGACTCATGGCTTCAGGCTCCAAAGGCAGCCAGTCTTCGCTACCATAGCGCCGTGCTAGATATAGTGACATACTCCCACACGCTTATCAGAGATTACAGTGTGGGCTTCTTGCCAACTCCACCCAACGGTTCGGATACTCGGCAAGCTTTATTGACGACACGGGATGCCCCTCCGCGCCGGAATAATACAAAAATTCGATTTTTTCGCGCTGTAAATAGCTGATAAACCAGCATTTAAGGCCTTTGGCCACGCTTCGCGAACGGCTTTGTTTATCATTACATATATTATAGCATTCCATACATACCCTGTGCAAAATTCATCCCACACCTATGCTACGCATTAGGTGTGGGGCTTCTAATGCCTGCCAGCTAAAATAGCTTGGGCATCCTCAAAGATTAAATCTCCATCGGTCAGAACTGGCACTTGTCCAAAGGAATTCAATTCCAGAAACTCTGGAGATTTGTGTTGACCATTGTCCAGGTCAACCCAGACAGTCTCGTGTTCTAACCCAAGTAGTGAAAGCATTAGCCGCACTTTGTAGCAATTGCCAGATAGCTGGTAATCTTGACACTCCCCGGTCTAAAGACGCGGGGATTCTTCGCTCAACGACCCGACTTGCTGAACCTGGCCGGAGCCAAGAACAGTAGAGGTTAGATCTCCTGAAGCGTTCGGATCAAGGATCCAGGTTCCGGTGTGCCCCACCGTACCCAAGGCTCTTTTTAGGATATTGACTGCGGCGTTATGGTCTCGGTCTAACTTGCAACCACATTTGCAAACGTGAGTCCTAGTTGATAGTGATTTCTTGACCACTTCACCGCATTCTGAGCAATTTTGACTGGTATTGGCGGGATTTACTGCAACCGTCACCTTCCCAAATTTTGTGCCAAAATGCTCCATCCATTTTCTGAATTGATACCAACCTGCATCATTAATAGACTTAGCTAGACAATGGTTTTTAACCAGGTTTTTAATCCTTAAATCTTCGTAGGCGACCAGGTCGTTAGACCGGATTACGCAGCGCGCCAGTCTCTTGGCATGCTCTTCACGTTGTCTACTTATTTTAAGGTGATGTCTGCCTAGTCTATTAACTGCCTTTCTGCGATTGGATGAGCCTTTCTTCTTTCTAGAAACTTTGCGCTGATAGAACTTAAGGCGTTTTTCTCCCGTCCTGTAAAAACGGGGATTAGGTTCAGTTTTTCCAGTAGAATCAGTATAGAACTCTTTTAGTCCAACATCCAAGCCAACAGCCGACCCCGTTGGTTCTAATTCTTCTTTGATGTCAACTGAAACACAAAACTGGACATAATAGCCATCCGCTCTGCGGACTATCCGAACCC
>NZ_JAAHIG010000518.1:0-5254 GCF_010692305.1 Moorena sp. SIO4G3
TTTTCGTTAAGGTTTGAGTCAGAACTAAGATAACTGGTACATCTTTTTGTTGGAGGCTCTTTAGCCATTCTTCCTCAATCGGATCCAATCGAGCAGTCTCATGATTAAGGCAATACCACACCACATGAATGTGTTCTTTTGCCTCTAGTTTCCTTTGATCATCAATTAGTTTGGAGATATCTCCCCTTACTCGTTCAATCTGTTCGGCTTTAAGTTCTAGCCCTGGTGTATCGTACACTGTAATCGGGCAACCTGTTTTTGTATAACGACGAATGGTTTGAGTAACAGGATAGCCCACTCCTGTTTCTGCCAAACGAGAGCGAAAAATTGTGTTTACTAAAGTACTTTTTCCTACACCAGTTTTACCAATTACTAAAACATTACATTGCTCAACTTTGCTCTGGGCATCTTCATAGGCTTCGCTCATTTTGCCTAACAATTCATCAAAGGAAATATGCTCTGACATTAGTAGTTTTCTCCTTTAGCAATTACCCAGAAGTCTGGAATTCACCCATAAAAGTTTACCAAAATATTTCATATTTGTTTAAAGTCAGCGAAAAATTTGTTGACTTTGACCAAAAAAACTGCTTTAATATGGGATTTATTCAAAGTTTACACAAAATTGAGTTAGTCATTTTTGTGTCTGTTACCATTTATACAAAAAAAGTTTTTCATAGCTATGAGATACACAATATTTTTTCACTCTTGCCTATTGCCTATTGCTAGCATGCCTATTGCCTATTGCCTCTTACCTCTTACCTGCTCCCTGCTCCCTGCTCCCTACTCCCTAAAACCCATAAATTTGTACCTCATAAGTATAATAATTGCTATAAGTCATTGACAAATGATACACAACCTGAACTTGTAATGAATGATGCTATTACAGAAATTCCTGCTCAACGTTGGGATGTAATGCTTACTACAACCGTGATCCAAGCGTTCCAGGTAACATTTATACTCGCTATGGTGGATTTTTGCAGGATATAGCTCAATTTGACCCTCATTTTTTTGGGATTTCACCTCGGGACACTGTCAGTCTCGATCCAGAACATCGGTTACTTCTGGAAGTTAGTTGGGAAGCCATGGAAAATGACGGGCACATTCCAAAACCCTTACAAGGTGAGTCTACAGGAGTTGTTGTTGGTATTACTGAAAATGATTATCATAAAAGATTATAAAGAGATAATTACACAAGCTGAATTAGATGATATTGTCGCCTATGATGTCACTGGGTTTTCAATCAAGCTAGGAGAGCCAAAGATATTAATTGCTCATATCCAAAATAAAGCAGCTCCAGTATTAGCCATGAAAAATCATCTAATCGATATACGCAAACCTTTAAATAAAATGGCATTGGACTATCTAATGTCAATTGAGCTAAGAAGTAAAATTTAAAGTGAGCTAGACGTGGATGTTTGAATTCCGAAAACTATGGAATTAATCACCATTGCTACTATATAAAATCAATTAAATTAACAACTAAATCAAAGCGATCGCACAGATAACAGTAAATGAAATAACTGGATCAAGGTACAACTATGAACTTAATTATTTTTTTACAATACCTTTATCAAAAAGGTGTTAAATTATGGAATGATGGAGGAAAGTTAAGAACTGAAGGTTCCCAAGAAGTACTGACCACTGATGTTATGGCAGAATTAGAGCAGTATAAATCAGAAATATTACAGTTACTAAGGGAAAATCCAGATATATTCCAAGTCCATCCCCTCTCTTATGGTCAAAAATATCTCTGGTTTTTGTGGCAGCTATCACCTCAGGGTCATAATTATAATGTGTCATTTTCGGTTCGGATATACTCCAAGGTAGATCTAACTATTTGGCAACAGGTTTTTCAAACTCTAAGGGAAAGACATCCGCTACTACGGAGTATATTCCCGAAGTTGGGCGAACAACCAATCCAACAACTACATCAACATCAAGAGTTAGACTTCTTAGAGATAGATGCTTCTAGTTGGAGTGAAGAGGAGTTAAACAAAAAGGTAGTTGAAGCTCACAGACATCCTTTTAACCTAGAAACAGAACCAGTGATGCGAGTTAGGTGGTTCACTTGTTCCGAGCAAGACCATATTATGTTACTGACAATACATCATATTGCTTTAGATGGTTGGTCATGGAACTTAATTGCCAAAGAGCTACCACAACTTTACCAAGCTCAACTAAATGGAATTGAGGCATCCCTACCACCACTACAGTATTCTTATCAAGATTATGTTAATTGGCAAAAAGAGTTAATAGAAGGAGAAGAAGGAGAACAACTATGGAACTATTGGCAACAAAGATTGGGCGGAGAATTACCGGTCTTGAATTTGCCTACAGACAAACCACGACCCCCTATACAGACTGATAATGGTGGCAGCTATCCCTTCAAATTATCCGAAAAGTTGACTGAAAAACTGAAGGAACTAGCTCAAACAGAGGGGGCAACTCTGTATATGACTCTGTTGGCTGCTTTTCAAGTGCTTCTGTATCGTTACACCGGTCAAGAGGATATTTTAGTAGGTTCTCCTACTTCTGGCAGATCTAAAGTGGAGTTTGCTTCTCTTGTTGGTTACTTCGTGGACTCAGTAGTGATGAGAGCAGATTTGTCAGGGAATCTCTCTTTTAGAGATTTCCTCTCTCAAGTACGCCAGACAGTCCTGGGAGCACTAGCTCATCAAGATTATCCCTTGGCTTTATTGGTAGATAAGTTACAGGTAGAACGTGACTCCAGTCGTGCTCCTCTTTTTCAGGCTGGCTTTGTACTACAAAAATTCCTGGAATCTCAAGAGCTGCAAAAGGTGTTGTTTAGCAGCAAAAAAACCTTGATGAATTGGGGAGGACTTGAAGTAGAACCTTTTGTACTCGAACAGTATGAAAGTCAATATGATTTATTCCTGGAAATGTTTGAAGAGGACTCATGTCTGGTTGGGTTGTTAAAATACAATGCTGACTTATTTGATGAGCAAACTATTGCCCGAATGGCTGGTCATTTCCACAACTTGTTAGAAGGGATAGTGAATGATCCGCAACAAAGAGTAACAGCACTACCATTAATGACAGAGCCAGAGTTGGACCAAATACTGGTAGAGTGGAACAAGACGAAAACAGATTACCCAAATGATAAATGTATCCATCAGTTATTTGAGGAACAGGTAGAGAAAACACCAGATGCAATAGCAGTAGTATTTGAACAACAAAAGCTGACCTATTCCCAATTAAATAGCAAAGCTAATCAACTAGCCCATTACTTGCAAAAATTGGGAGTAGTTCCAGAAACCCTAGTGGGAATATGTGTAGAGCGTTCGTTAGAGATGGTAGTAGGTTTATTAGCTATACTCAAAGCCGGAGGAGCTTATGTACCATTAGACCCGAATTATCCAACTTCCCGTCTCAATTATATGAGAGAAGATGCACAACTATCCATCATCTTGACTCAAGAAAAATGGCAGCATCATCTATCGGAAACTATAGGAACTGTGATTTGTTTGGATACAGATCAAGAAATTATTAATCAACAGAGTCAGCAAATACCCGAAAATCAGGTAACAGCTAATCAGTTAGCTTACGTTATCTATACTTCAGGTTCGACGGGTCAACCAAAAGGGGTAACTATTCCCCATCAAGGATTATTAAATCTAGTCTTCTGGCATCAACGTACTTTTGAAGTCAAATCATCAGACAAAGCGTCTCAAATAGCCGGAGTAGGTTTTGACGCCTCTGTGTGGGAAATCTGGCCTTACCTGAGTGCAGGCGCTTGCTTACACTTAGTCAACTCAGAAACTCGTCTGTCTCCAGAAGCACTCAGAAATTGGCTAATCTCAGAACAAATAACAATTAGTTTTGTGCCCACACCTCTATTGGAAAATTTGTGTTCCTTAGAATGGCCTGCACAAACAAAATTGAGAACTGTACTCACAGGAGGAGACAAACTGCACAATTACCCATCGGCAGCTTTACCATTCTGTGTATTTAATAACTATGGTCCGACAGAGAATACAGTTGTTACAACCTCTGGGTTGGTAGTTTCAGGTCAAGAGGGCAGTATGTCACCACCTATTGGTAAGCCAATATCCAATACCAAAGTATATATTTTGGATAGAAATTTACAACCAGTGCCCATAGGAGTAGCAGGAGAACTTCATATCGGAGGAGATAGTTTAGCAACAGGCTACCACAACCGCCCCGAACTCACAGCCTCCAAATTTATTCCCAACCCTTTTGATAAGTCAAAAGTCAAAAGCGGTGCGACCCCGCGTCGGCGAAAGACGGAAGGGAATGCGCACCAAGAGAGTCAAAAGTCAAAATTATATAAGACAGGGGATTTGGTTCGCTACTTAGGGGATGGCAACATCGAATTCTTGGGTAGAATAGACCACCAAGTAAAAATCCGAGGTTTCCGCATCGAAACAGGAGAAATAGAAACAGTTATCAATTCATATCCCATCGTTAAAGAAACAGTAGTAGTAGCAAGAGAAGACAACTCAGGAGATAAACGCTTAGTAGCATATATTTGTGAAGTTGTAAGCTGTATTGCTATTTGTACATTTTCAATGTGTTTGGTGGATTTGGCTAGTTCGTCCGCCTTGTCATTTCCTGGAATACCTATGTGGCTGGGTATCCAATTAATTGTGACTTGTCTATTCGTGTTTTTGTGTTGGTACAGCAAGTATCTAATGTCTAAGATTATAGATCTGTTTTCTCGGACCTTCTCTGATTGCAGAGCTAGTACCGCAGACTTACAGTCGGTGTGTATTGTGACTGGTCCAATTTCATTGGATATGGAGTGATTTAATGCTTGTTTAATGGCAATTAGCTCTGTTTGCATGGTTGATGCTGTGTTGGAGGTTCTCCAGCTTCCTGTGTAGTTGTTGGAATATACCGCTGCTCCTGTAGTGTTGGAATCAGGATCTACCGTGCCATCTGTGTAGTAGACCATGCTTCCTGGAGTTTCAGCTCTAATTATTGCCGTGCTGGCAAGGTTTCTTAGCTCCTCTACAGAGCACAGTTCTTTGGCTCTGGGAAGCTGTGTGTATAGGAAGGTTGTGCCAATTTCTTCCCAGGGGGGAATCACGATTGGTGTATTTGGTGAGTCTGTTTTAAGACTAAGGAGCAGATTGGTGAGTTTTAGATCTTTTGCACAGTCAGTTAGGTGCTTACTGTATGTGCTGTAGTTTTGAATTTCTCTGTTTTTGGCTAGCTCTGCTGTTGCTCTTCTTTTGCAATGGGATTCTCTCTGTGAGACCAAGGCTTTGGA
>NZ_JAAHIG010000519.1:0-5231 GCF_010692305.1 Moorena sp. SIO4G3
TTCTCACATCCGCACCCTCTCCCCATTTCCCCATCTCCCCATCTCCCCATCTCCCCTTCTCCCCATCTCCCCATCTCCCCATCTCCCCATCTCCCCATCTCCCCATCTCCCCATCTCCCCATCTCCCCATCTCCCCATCTCCCCACCTCCCCATCTCCCCATCAATTAATCACCTGATTATCATCTTTTAGCAGGAATAAATTTAATTGGTATTAACAAGAGGGAGAGCTCCCCTGAAACTCACTTAATGTAGAGTGGGTTGGGTTAACAATACCTTCGCGCTTGGTCACTTTAATAAAGGTTAGGAATAGGATTTTAAAATCAAGCCAGAGATTCCACTTATCAACGTACCAAACATCACATTTGAATTTATTTTCCCAACTAATGGTGTTGCGACCATTAACTTGTGCCCAACCCGTAATACCAGGTTTCACCTCATGGCGGCGTGCTTGTTCACAATTGTAGCGATCTAAATACTCCACCAGTAAAGGACGAGGTCCGACAAAACTCATATCCCCTTTCAGAACATTCAAAAGTTGAGGAAGTTCATCTAAACTGGTTTCCCGTAGAAATTCACCAATTGCGGTCAGGCGTTCTTCATCGGGAAGTAGATTACCATCGCCGTCGCAATCATCGGTCATGGTGCGAAATTTATAGAACTTGAAAAGACGACCATCTTTCCCCGGTCTTAGTTGGGTGAAAACAATTGGTCTTGCCATACTGAAGTAGATTGCGATCGCAATAATTAGGATAACAGGCGATAAAACAATCAGAGCGGTAGCAGCAATCAATCTGTCGGCAATCTCTTTAATTAGTTGTTGTAATTTATTGCTAGAAAAATTGTTAGTCATAGTTCAATCAAAACACCAAACTTTTTTCTATTATTAAATAAAAAATATAACGTTTGAACTGGGATGTGTTGCCACAATGGCTATTACTAGTGATTAATGACTAATCATGCACACACTTAAAATCCCACGACTTGTATAACGTGGGATGATTTAATATCAAAGATATTCACTTGGAGATGGGGATATGGGGAGATCAGAAGATCGGGAAATGAAATTGATGTGTAACCGTAATCAGCGAGAATTGGTATTATCCCCCCAAAGATCGGCAGCTAGTAAACCTTAAACCTACCCTAGGGGAACGCCAAGGGCGAACAACTTTAAACTTTTAACCTTCAACCTTAAACCTTAAACCTTAAACCTCGAAACCTTAAACCTTCAACCTTCAACCTTCAACCTTCAACCTCGAAACCTTCAACCTTAAACTTTAAACCTTAAACCTTCAATAAAAACTGCTTGAATTAAGCCCATCTGTTTACATAGAGTCATTGTAAACAGGCCAAAGTCCAGTGCCTAAAGGTGTCAAAATGCGATCGCTTATTGCTTCACTATACAAAGCCTCATGGAGTTCCAGAATGTTTTGTAAATCATAAGCACTCATTTGCTCCCGTCCACGTTTGCCCATAGCTAAGGCGTCTTCAGGATGGTCTAATACCCAGGTCATGGCCTGAGCGATTCCCTCGATATCCCCCACCTCAACCAAAAGACCACAGTCTCCTGCCAGCAAATCCCTAGTGCCACGGATATTAGTCCCAATCACTGGTGTTTCCAGACACAAGGACTCCATCACACTTCTAGGAAGTCCTTCTTGTTCTGAAACCAACAGTGTTGCGATGGACGCTTGTATCAGAGTCGGAATATCCCGGCGGAAACCAAGGAAATGTACTTGATGTTTAATGCCTAGAGCTGATGCCAAGTCTTGCATTTGTTGAGTCCACTCTTCATCTCCATCTCCTGCCAATGCCAAGTGGACATCAGATCGCTCCAAACAGGCAAATGCCCTTAAAATATCCTGATGATGCTTACGAGGGATAAACTCAGCAACTGACAAAAATAGTGGATTTTTCGGTGCTATTCCCAGCTCCTCGTAAACCGCCATCACATCAGCTACAGGAGTCGAATCAAAATTGTAGTATTCCAAATCAACACCGATTCCTGGCATATAACGAATCTGTTGTGGTGGCACTATATTATAGTGATTAGCTGCATCTTTATCCTCATGATTAATTACTACTAAGTAGTCAGTCCAATGTCCAGCCAATTTTTCCAATGTCAGGAACAAAGCATTTTTTAAAGGTTGTCCCCCACCATAGAAGTGAAAGCCATGAGCGGTGTAAATTACCCTGGGTTTTTCCTGCTTTCTCAAACCCCTTAGAGCATAACGAGTAATAAAAGCCGCTACTGGGGTATGTACATGAACAATATCATAGTTCTTCTGAGCAATTACTTCTTGGATAGTTCGTGGAGCCAACAGTAGATTCTGTGGATCCAAGGGATTCCGTGACCACTGCACATCCCAAACCTGGTCAAAAGCTGCCAAGCATTCCTCACAAGCCGAAACTCCCTGAGCCATAGCATCTACCCGCCAGCCTTCAAACCGAAAGTGGTGAGCCAAGGGAAGCAGGAAGCCACGGATTGTATCCGGAATAGTAGTTATTATTAAAAGTCTATTCATGATTATTTATTACTCAATACTAGTTATCTTGGTTTACAATAATTAAAATATCCCTAATTAGCTATCAGGATTCATGACTGACGCAATCAGCACTATTTTTAAGCTAAAATAAGTTCATATAAGCTCTCATATTGCTCGACAACTGAGTTGATAGAAAAAGAATCAATAATTCTAGACCTTGCTGCTTTTCCTAACGCTTTCCTACCTTCATTACCCATCAAAATTAGCTCTTTCCAAGCCCTAGCCAATGCTTCTGAGTTTCTTGGGGGTACCACTCGTCCCGTATTACCCACAATCCAGGCTGAATCACCCACATCTGTTACCACACAGGGAACACAACTCGACATAGCCTCTCCAATAACTAAAGGAAAGGCTTCCCCATAGGCAGAAGCCACAGTATTAATATCGAGAGCAGCAATCAGGCGAGGAATATCACTGCGTTCTCCTAGTAAGTGAAAATGATTCGATAGTCCTAAGTCCTGAATCAACGAAGATAAAAAATTATTCTCTTGATCAACCTCTGTGCCAACCATAATAAAATGTACATCAGGAAAGTCTTTGACTAACAATGAAGCAGCCCGGATAAAATTAGAGTGATCCTTCATGGGATGATAACGACCAATCAATCCGATTAAAATCGATTGTTCAGACAAGCCTAACTCAGAACGAAAAGCTGCTCTAGCTTCAAGGGATGGTTTAAATAAAGAGGTGTCAAATCCATTCGGAATTACACAGCTGTTTTCCGAAGAATATCCCAAGGCTTCATGCTGTAATTTACTTTGATTAGATACAAAGCAAATTCCCTGGATAAATTTAGAAATAATAGCGCCACTTCTAATCAGTGATGCTGTCATTTTAGTCTCAGAGGACAAGGAATAAACTGAATGATGAATGCTCCACAAAAGTGGAATTTTATGGGAATAAAAACTACTAGCTAATTTGGCAGCTATATTCCCGTGATACATCCACCCCTGAATTAGATCAGGCTTGAGAGTATTCACCGTATTAATTAAATTAGAGAATGCCTTTAGGGTTGGAATCTTTCCTGGTTCAAGACCAATATGAGCAACAGGTATACCCAAAGATTCAATGCGATCGCCTACCGTATCACGCCCCATTAGAGACAGTACCACTGGACTAAAGCGGTTTCGGTTTATCTTGGATAGGAGATGATATAACATCAACTCCGCACCTCCTATAGAGACTCCAGTGGTAAGGTATAGTATTTTCATAATCTATAGTTCTTTTTCCAATAAACCTTGCTAACGAAAGATAGTAATAGACCCATAGCCGCAAAAAACCAAAAATTAGCAATTAGGTAAGCCTCTGGGTCACCAAAGGTAATAAAATCTATCCAGGTTACAGCTGTTAAAATATAAATAAATGGCATCCAGTATATTGTATGTAGCTGATTATTAAAAATAGTTTGTAGATAACGACCAATCCAACCAAAACTCAACGATATGATAATTAGTCCGATCCAAGACATACTATAGATACCAAAGGCCAGTATACCTGGTGGGATAGCAAACTCATTGGAGCCTATGATATTTGCTGTATTCTCAAAGGATAGGGTTTCTGGGAACTCCATATTAGTCAGACGTTCCGGTATTAAGGAAAGCACCCCATAGTAGATATCCAGAAATAGCCGCATTGGATAATGATTATTAAAAGCTGCATCTAGGGAATGAACTGGAAACACAAAGTTCTCTACTAGTTCGATAATGCTAAAGCTTTCATTGGAACCACTGTCCAGAGATTGTCTAAAGCGTTCCACCACAGCAACATAGCCATCTGGCAAAGCACTTAAGCTAAAAAACAGGGTTTTGCCGTGAATCAGAAACAGAGCAGCACTAGAGACAAAAGTAAGGGTGAAAGTAAAGGAAAATTTTCCAGTTTTCAGGACATAAACTAAATAAAAACCGATAATGTATCTGACAAAAGGAATACGCCCAGCTGTTAAAGTTGCTGAAATCCAGGAAGCGACTACAGATAGCAAAAACAAACTAAATAGGATAAATTTACCTTTTTTTAGGTTGCTAAAAAATACCAGGGCTGCCAATAAATAAGAGGCAAAGAATGAAAAGAACATAAAATTCTTAAAAAAAACCAGGTTGCCACTTTCAACCGTGGTTGAGCGAATCAGGTGGCTTTTAGCAAGGGCTACCATAACGCCACCATACTGAGAGCCATAGATTTGAATAGATAGACAAGAAAATAGCAGCAGCAAAATAGCAAAGACAATCACAACATTGTCACTATAGCTCTTGATAGTAATCGTTTTCCCAAATTTTTCAGCTGACTTAGAATAGAAACCAATAACAATCAGAACGTATCCCACAAATATAGCAATAACTGTTTGTGGGTTGTCAGTGTATAAGGTATTTCCCCAGTTCAACTCATGCCTAGCATTTTCTAGGTTAGCTGATAAGACAAATCCTGGAAAAGCATAGACAAGAAAGAAAATCAAGTTAGCCAAGGTCAGGAAATCTAACTTACCGGTTTTTTTTCGTTTTATTTCGGTAAGCAACATACATAAGATTAGTCCCAAGTAAGCTGTGGCTAACATAGTCAATTATTTCTATAGCAAAGGGAGTAGGGAGTAGGGAGTAGGGAGTAGGGAGTAGGGAGTAGGGAGTAGGGAGTAGGGAGTAGGGAGTAGGGAGTAGGGAGTAGGGAGTAGGGAGTAGGGAGTAGGGAGTAGGGAG